>NZ_JBEOPW010000007.1:0-281622 GCF_040310465.1 Pseudomonas sp. H26/SER47-MNA-CIBAN-0231
ATGCCTCAAGGGACGCTCCGCGTCCAGTGACGCGGAGCGTCACGGGCTGCATTCCCACGCAGAGCGTGGGAACGATCCGATAACCGAGCCCGTTCAACAGAGGCAATCACTATGACCAGCATGGAACCCGGCGCCACCGGGGTCGATCCGCGCCTGAGCTTCGACGATCCGTTACTCGACGGTCTGCTGATCCTCTGCAAATTGCATGGCGCCACGGTCAGTCGTGCCAGCCTGAGTGCCGGGCTGCCCCTGAACAAACAACGCCTGAGCCTCGATCTGCTGCCCCGTGCAGCCGCGCGGGCCGGATTACAGGCGCGGTTGTTGCGCCGTGACCTGAAAGACATTTCACCGCTGAACCTGCCGATCCTGCTGCTGCTCAACGACGGCCGCACTGCCGTGCTGCGGCGCTTCGGCGAGGATGGCAAAGCCCTGCTGCTGCCCAGCGAAGCCGACGGCGGCGAGCAATGGGTCAGCCGCGAAGAACTCAGCGAACACTACAGCGGCCAGGCCTTATTCGCCCGTCCGCGCCACGAACTCGAAGACCTCCGCGCGCCGCTGGTGCCACGGGTAAACGCGTGGTTTCGCGACACTCTCAAACTGTCGAAATGGCTGTACAGCGATGCGATTCTCGCCAGTTTTCTGATCAACCTGCTCGGCCTGATGGTGCCGCTGTTCGTCATGCAGACCTACGATCGCGTGGTGCCCAATCAGGCGACCTCGACGCTGTGGGTGCTGTCGATCGGTTTGCTGATCGGCACCGGTTTTGAACTGGTGCTGCGCGTGGTGCGTGCGCACCTGCTCGACACCGCCGGCAAGAAAACCGATGTGATCCTCTCGGCAACGTTGTTCGAGCGCATCACCGGCATGTCGATGAAGGCGCGGCCGGCGACCATCGGCGGCTTTGCCCAGAGCATTCACGACTTCCAGGGCCTGCGTGAATTTCTCACCGCCGTGACCCTGACCAGCCTGATCGACTTGCCCTTCGTGGTGTTGATGCTGGTAGTGATCGGCCTGCTTGGCGGCTGGCTGGTGGTGATTCCACTGCTGGCGTTTCCGATCACCATCATCTTCGCCATGGCGATTCAGGTGCGCCTGCGTGACACCGTGCAGAAAAGCCTGAGCCTCGGCGCCGAGCGTCAGGCAGTGCTGATCGAAACCCTCGGCGGTCTGGAAACCCTCAAGGCCTGCGGCGCCGAAAGCGAGCGCCAGCACAAATGGGAAAGCACCCACGGCGCCCTCACCCGCCTCGACAGCCATGCGCGCAACCTGTCGGCGCTGGCCACCAACGGCACGCTGTTCATCCAGCAGTTTTCCGGGATGGCGACGATTGTGGCCGGGGTTTACAGCATCATCGCCGGCAACCTCAGTGTCGGCGCGCTGGTCGCCACCTACATGCTTGGCAGTCGTGTGCTTGCCCCGCTCGGCCAGATCGCCGGGCTGATCACCCGCTATCAGCAAGCGCAACTGACCATGAAAAGCACCGACGCACTGATGGCCCTGCCGCAGGAACGCGACGGCAAACAACGGCCACTGGAACGTACGCAGCTGCAAGGTGCCCTCGACGTCAGCGGCGTGACGTTCCACTACAACGGCCAGAACGCACCGGCGCTGAGCGAGGTCAGCTTCAGCCTGAAAGCCGGCGAGCGGGTCGGCATCATCGGCCGTAGCGGTTCCGGCAAAAGTACCTTGGCGCGATTGGTGATGGGCTTCTACGAAGCGGAACAAGGCCAGTTACTGCTCGACGGCCTCGACCTGCGCCAACTGGACGTGGCTGACCTGCGTCAGCAGATCGGTTATGTCGCCCACGACCTGCCGCTGCTGGCTGGCAGCCTGCGCGACAACCTGACCCTGGGCGCGCGCTACATCAGCGATTCACGCATGCTCGAAGTCGCCGAACTGACTGGCGTCACCGAACTGGCCCGACAACACCCGCAAGGCTTCGACCGACCGGTAGGCGAACGCGGGCAATTGCTTTCCGGCGGCCAGCGCCAGGCGGTTTTGCTGGCGCGGGCGTTACTGCTCGATCCGCCGATCATGCTGCTCGACGAACCCACCAGCGCCATGGACAACAGCAGCGAAGATGCACTGCGGCAGAAACTGCATGGCTGGGTGCAAGGCAAAACCCTGCTGCTGGTCACCCACCGCACCTCAATGTTGAGCCTGGTGGACCGGTTGCTAGTGCTGGATAACGGCCGGGTCGTCGCTGACGGCCCGAAAGAAGCAGTCATCGAAGCGCTGCGCAAGGGCCGTGTCGGCTCGGCGGCGGTCTAGGAGTTACGCCATGCCTGCTTCCTCCGATAGCAACAAGCGCGGCTACTTCGACAGCTTCGGCAAAAGCGCCGAAGCCGAGTTCATGCCGGAAACCGCTGGCGCAGCATTGCAGGATTCGCCGCGCAAATCGCGGATCACCGTGTGGCTGGCGGCAGCGCTGCTGATCGCCGCCCTGGTCTGGGCCAAATTCGCCGTGCTCGAAGAAGTGACCATGGGCGAAGGCAAGGCGATCCCGTCGAGCAAAGTCCAGGTGATCCAGAATCTCGAGGGCGGCATCGTCACCGAGATTTTCGTTCGTGAAGGCCAGATGGTCGGCAAGGGCGACACCCTGCTGCGTCTGGATGACACGCGCTTTCGCTCGAACAAGGGCGAAAGCGAGGCCGACCGGTATGCGCTGACCGCGCAGGTTGAACGGCTGTCAGCGGAGGCCGAGGGGCGCCCCTTCAAACTCTCCGCTGAAGTCATCGCCAAAGCGCCGCAAGTCGCCGAGGACGAGCGCTCGCTGTACGAGCAACGCCAACGCCGCTTGGCCAGCGAACAGCGCACCCTCAGTGAACAACTGCGGCAGAAAACCCAGGAACTGGCGGAGTTTCGTTCCAAGCAAGGCCAGTTCAGCTCCAGCCTCGCGTTGTTGCAGCAAGAGATGAACATGTCGGAACCGCTGGTGAAAACCGGCGCTGTGTCACCGGTGGAAATCCTCCGCCTCAGACGCAGTGCGGTGGAAATTCGCGGTTCGCTCAACGCCACCACGCTGGCGATTCCCCGCGCCGAATCGGCGATCGCCGAGATCCGCAGCAAGATCGACGAATCCGAGCAGACCTTCCGTTCCGAGGCCGCCAAAGAGCTGAATGAGAAACGCACCGACCTATCGAAAATCACCGCGTCGAGCATCGCCATCGACGACCGCGTCAGTCGCACTACGGTGACGTCGCCGGTGCGTGGCGTGATCAAGCAGATGAAGGTCAACACCATCGGCGGCGTGGTCCAGCCGGGCAGCGACATGGTTGAAATCGTGCCGCTGGAAGACAACCTGCTGATCGAAGCCAAGGTCCGCCCGCAAGACGTCGCGTTCCTGCATCCGGGCCAGAAAGCCATGGTCAAGTTCAGTGCCTACGACTACACGATTTACGGCGGGCTGAGCGCCAAGCTCGAACTGATCGGCGCCGATACGATTACCGATGACAAGGGCAACAGCTTCTATCTGATTCAGGTGCGCACCGACAAGAATCACCTGGGCGGCGACGTGAAACCGCTGCTGATCATCCCGGGGATGGTGGCGACAGTGGACATCATTACCGGCGAGAAAAGCGTTTTGGATTACCTGCTCAAACCGGTGCTGAAAGCGCGGACCGAGGCGATGCGTGAGCGTTAGCCAATGATCGTTCCCACGCTCCGCGTGGGAACGATCATCTGTCGCCATGGTTACGCTGGAAGACCTCCTCCCCCATCGCCGCAATCTGCCCTTCGATCAGCGCTTCAAACGGCTTGAGCAACGGCGCAAAAGTCGTCGGCGCTTCGAGGGTTTCCAGTGCCTGAACGATCGCCTCGATCGTCGATAACGCCCCCGGCCCCGGTGCCTTGCGCAAGCGATAGCGCGACACGCCGCCCTCGGTCAGGGTCACCCGTGGTAGCACCGCCAGCAGCGGATTGAGGTGCAGCATCTTGCGTGCCTTGCGCCAGGTGCCGTCCGGGACGACCAGCAACATTGGCTGATCATTTGGCGCGTAAGCCTGCAACGGCTGCGCATCCTCAGCCGGGAACAACAAGCGCGCCTGATAGCCCGGCCGGTTCAACAGTTTCGGCAAATCCTCGAATACCTCACCGACAATCAGCTCGGCATTGCTCAGCCCCAGTGCCGCCAGACGCGCGGTATTGAGCGCGTGGCTGACCTCGCTCGGATGCTGCAGCACTAACACGCGCGTGCGGCTGTCGAGGTGCGGAATCAACGGGCACAGGCAGTGGGTCTGGGGGCGCAGGCAGCGCGGGCATTGGGCTCGGGACATGATGGGTTACGCCTGATTCAATTGCGCTTTGAGCAAATCGCGGAAGGTCTGGATCAGCGGCTCACGGCTGCGGCCCCTGCGCATGATCATCGAAAACGGTGCCTGATAACCGAAGGTCGCCGGCAGTAATACACGCAGATCGCCCTTGTCGGCCCAGGCCTGCGCGTAGTGCTCCGGCAGATAACCGATGTAGGCGCCGGAGAGCACCAGAATCAGCTGCGCTTCCATGCTTTCCACGGTCGCGGCACTGTGTTTGAAACCGTGCCTGGCCAGTTCCGCCTGACTCCAGTAACCGCGCCCGACCATCCGTTGCTGGGTGATGACCTGCTCGGGGATGCGCCGCTCGTTGAACAGCGGGTGACGACTGCTGCAATACAACCAGTGCTGCTCGCGGTACAGCGGCATGTAGACCAGACCGCTCATGCGCGTGGAAAACGCACCGATGGCCAGGTCAAGGCGATTGTCCTGCACGCCGAGTTGCAACTCATATGGACTCATCACCGACAGGTGCAAATGCACCGCCGGGTGTTCCTGACTGTAGGCGCCGATGGCTTCAGCAAACGGCAGGGCCTTGTCGCTGACCGTGGAATCGATCACCCCGAGATTGAGCGTGCCGCGCAGTTCGCCCTTGAGCGCGGCGGCGTATTGCTCGAAGCCTTCAAGCTCGGCGAGCAGGCGCAGGGTTTCCTGATGGAACAGCTCGCCCTTGCTGGTCAGGCTGAAGCCACCGCGCCCGCGATGGCACAGCACCAGTCCGAGCGCGGCTTCGAGCTGGCTCATGTAGGTGCTGATCGCCGAGGTCGACAGGTTGAGTTTCTGCTGCGCATTGGCAAAACCCTGATGACGCACGACGCTGACGAAGATGCGCAACAGTTTCAGGTCGGGTAAAGCGTTGGCCATTTCTGCTCCCAAGGATCGTTCCCACGCTCTGCGTGGGAATGCAGCCCGTGACGCTCTGCGTCACTTGCGAGTACGGCTGGACGCGGAGCGTCCGTGGATGCATTCCCACTCAGAGCATGGGAACGATCAGGTGTGGAAGTCTGGCATTAGTTTAGAAAAATCTGAACTAAGTTTTTGCCCGTAGCGATTCTTCCCCGTCACTACATTTCGCATGATCGGCCCCACAGCGGCGTCCGAACCTGTGCTCCACGGCGCGCCGGCATAAATAAAACAAAGACGATGAGGCCCTACCCGTGGACAAGATTCTTCACCAACCACTGGGCGGCAATGAAATGCCGCGCTTCGGCGGCATCGCCACCATGCTCCGACTTCCCCATGTACCGACCGCTGCCGGCCTCGACGCTGCCTTCGTGGGCGTGCCGCTGGACATAGGCACTTCGCTGCGCCCCGGCACCCGCTTCGGGCCGCGCGACATCCGCACCGAATCGGTGATGATCCGCCCGTACAACATGGCCACCGGCGCCGCGCCGTTCGACTCGCTGTCGGTGGCCGACATCGGTGACGTGGCGATCAACACCTTCAACCTGCTCGACGCCGTGCGCATCATCGAAGAAGCCTACGACAACATCCTCGAGCACAACGTCATCCCGATGACGCTGGGTGGCGACCACACCATCACCCTGCCGATCCTGCGCGCGATTCATAAAAAGCACGGCAAGGTAGGCCTGGTGCACATCGATGCCCACGCTGACGTCAACGATCACATGTTCGGCGAGAAGATCGCTCACGGCACCACGTTCCGTCGTGCCGTCGAAGAAGGTCTGCTCGATTGCGACCGCGTGGTGCAGATCGGTTTGCGTGCCCAGGGTTACACCGCCGACGACTTCAACTGGAGCCGCGATCAGGGCTTCCGCGTCGTTCAAGCCGAAGAGTGCTGGCACAAGTCGCTGGCGCCGCTGATGGCGGAAGTACGCGAGAAAGTCGGTGGCGGTCCGGTGTATCTGAGTTTCGATATCGACGGCATCGACCCGGCCTGGGCGCCCGGCACCGGCACCCCGGAAATCGGCGGCCTGACCACCATTCAGGCGATTGAAATCGTCCGTGGCTGCCAGGGCCTCGACCTGATCGGCTGCGATCTGGTAGAAGTCTCGCCCGCTTACGACACCACCGGCAACACCTCGCTGCTGGCCGCCAACCTGCTGTACGAAATGCTCTGCGTACTGCCTGGCGTGGTTCATCGCTGAGGGTCGGGTCATGCACGCACGTGATCAGGTTTTGCACGCGGCCGCCGAGTTGGTCGCCGCGTTTGCCCGTAATGATCGCGAAGCTTACTTCGGCGCATTCAGCACCGATGCCAGCTTCGTTTTCCACACCCTCGACCAGCCATTGCTGTCGCGCGATGCCTATCAGGCGTTGTGGGACCGCTGGCGTGCCGAGGATGGATTCGAGGTGCTGTCGTGCACCTCGAGCAACGCCTTCGTCAGCCTGCAGGGTGACGTGGCGATTTTCATCCATGACGTGGCCACCGAGCTGCGCATGCAAGGGGAGCAACACTTCAGCCAGGAGCGCGAGACGATTGTTTTCAGAAGACAAGCGTCGAGCCTAGAACAACAAGGCCTATGGCTGGCCTGTCACGAACATTTGTCCGCAATGCCGGAAGGGCTGCCACCCCCTTAGCCAATGGTGACGCTCACGCACGATGAGCGCGCCTGATGATCGGAGCAGATCATGAATAACAACAACAACGAAAAAAGCCTTAGCAGCATCGAAACAAACGGGGTCGAACAGATCCCGGATCATGAGCGCGACGCCCGACCCAGCGACTTGTTTCGCTTGATCTTCGGCGGCGCCAATACGTTTGCCACCGCTGTGCTCGGCAGCTTCCCGGTGCTGTTCGGCCTGTCGTTTCAGGCCGGTGTCTGGGCGATTGTGCTGGGTGTGGTGGTCGGTGCGCTGATCCTCGCACCGATGGGCCTGTTCGGCCCGCTCAACGGCACCAACAACGCCGTGTCTTCCGGTGCGCACTTCGGCGTGCACGGGCGGATTGTCGGTTCGTTCCTGTCGTTGCTGACGGCGATCGCGTTCTTCTCGCTGTCAGTGTGGAGCTCGGGTGATGCGCTGGTCGGCGGTGCCAAACGCCTCGTCGATTTGCCGGAAACCGACCTGACCCTGGGCCTGGCCTACGGTCTGTTCGCGCTGCTGGTGCTGACCGTGTGCATCTACGGTTTCCGCATCATGCTGTGGGTCAACCGCATCGCCGTGTGGGCCGCGAGCCTGTTGTTCCTGCTCGGCATCTTCGCCTTCGCCCCTGCTTTCGACAGCCAGTATGCCGGCAGCGTGGCGCTGGGTCAGGCCGGGTTCTGGGCGGCATTCATCGGCGCGGCGCTGGTGGCGATGAGCAACCCGATTTCCTTCGGTGCGTTCCTCGGCGACTGGTCGCGCTACATCCCGCGTGAGACGCCGAAGGGCCGGATCATGCTGGCGGTGATCGCCGCGCAACTGGCAACGTTGATCCCATTCCTGTTCGGCCTCGCCACCGCCACCATCGTCGCGATCAAGGCGCCGGACTACATCGCCGCGAACAACTATGTCGGCGGCTTGCTGGCCGTGTCGCCGAGCTGGTTCTTCCTGCCGGTGTGCCTGATTGCGGTGATCGGCGGCATGTCCACCGGCACCACGTCGCTGTATGGCACCGGGCTGGACATGTCCAGCGTATTCCCGCGCGTGCTCTCCCGGGTCAAGGCGACCTTGCTGATCGGCGTGCTGTCGATCGCCTTCATCTTCATCGGCCGTTTTGCGGCGAACCTGGTGCAAAGCGTGTCGACCTTCGCCGTGCTGATCATCACCTGCACCACCCCATGGATGGTGATCATGATCATCGGCCTGCTGGTGCGGCGCGGCTTCTACTGCCCGGATGACCTGCAAGTGTTCACCCGCGGCGAACAGGGCGGACGCTACTGGTTCAACCACGGCTGGAACTGGCGCGGTCTGGGGGCGTGGATTCCGAGTGCGCTGGTCGGCCTGTGCTTCGTCAACCTGCCGGGGCAGTTCGTCGGCCCGCTGGGCGAACTGGCCGGTGGCATCGACATCAGTTTGCCGGTGACATTGGGCCTGGCGTCGGTGGTGTATCTGACGCTGTTGCGCCTGTTCCCCGAACCTATGGAAGTGTTTGGGCCAACGGATGTGCGCAGCCAAAGCATGGAGACGCCGGCCAAAGCGCCGTTGCGCCAGGCTGCCTGATCTAACACAAAACCCTGTGGGAGCGAGCTTGCTCGCGAAAGCGGTCTGTCAGTCACATGAACATTGAATGTGCCGCAGCCTTCGCGAGCAAGCTCGCTCCCACAGAGAGATTCGACCTTAGCCTCACCATAAAAAAGACAATCGGAGACACGCCATCATGGCTTTGGATTTATTCGTCGTACTCATTTATGCCGCTGCGATGCTGATTCTCGGCTACTACGGCATGCGCAAGGCCAAGACCCACGAAGACTATCTGGTTGCCGGGCGTAATCTGGGACCGTCGCTGTACATGGGCACCATGGCAGCAACCGTACTCGGCGGCGCGTCCACCGTCGGCACGGTCCGTCTGGGCTACGTGCACGGCATTTCCGGTTTTTGGCTGTGCGCGGCACTGGGCTGCGGCATCGTCGCGCTGAACCTGTTCCTCGCCAAGCCCTTGCTGAAACTCAAGGTATTCACCGTTACCCAGGTCCTGGAGAAGCGCTACAACCCGATGGCGCGCACCGCCAGTGCGACCATCATGCTCGCTTACGCGCTGATGATCGGCGTGACCTCGATTCTGGCGATCGGCACCGTGCTGCAAGTGTTGTTCGGTCTGCCCTTCTGGATTTCCGTACTGCTGGGCGGCGGTATCGTGGTGACTTATTCAACGATCGGCGGCATGTGGTCGCTGACCCTGACGGACATCGTCCAGTTCGGCATCCAGACAGTGGGCCTGATGTTCGTGTTGTTGCCGATCTGCCTGTACCGCGTAGGCGGCTGGGATCAATTGGTCGCGCAACTGCCGGAGGCCAGCTTCAACTTCACCAGCATCGGCTGGGACACGATCATTACCTACTTCATGATCTACTTCTTCGGCATCCTGATCGGCCAGGACATCTGGCAGCGGGTGTTCACCGCCAAAAGCGAAAAAGTCGCCAAGTACGCTGGCACTTCAGCGGGGATCTACTGCATCATTTACGGCCTGGTCTGCGCCTTGATCGGCATGGCTGCGCATGTGCTGATTCCGGATCTGGACAACGTCAACAACGCGTTCGCCGCCATCGTCAAAGTCTCGCTGCCCGACGGCATCCGCGGCCTGGTGATCGCTGCCGCACTGGCGGCGATGATGTCCACCGCCAGTGCCGGCCTGCTCGCCGCGTCCACCACCCTTACCGAAGACCTGCTGCCGAAATTGCGCGGTGGCAAACAGTCCAACGTCGCGGTCAGCCGTCTGTTTACGCTGCTGACGGGGATCGCGGTGCTGGGCATTGCTCTGGTCGTCAACGACGTGATCAGCGCGCTGACCCTGGCTTACAACCTCTTGGTCGGCGGCATGCTGATTCCGCTGATGGGCGCGATTTTCTGGAAACGTGCGACTACCGCCGGGGCGATCAGCGCAATGACGCTGGGCTTTATTACGGCGCTGGTGTTCATGGTCAAGGACGGCATGGACGCGAACACGCCAATCTATTACAGCCTGGGTGTCAGTCTGGTGAGCTTTGTACTGGTCAGCCTGTTCTCGCCGCGCCCGGCAACCGTGGCAACGGCGGTATGAATCGGCTGTAACGACTTGATGTTTTCTTCAGCGGGTGTGGCGTCGGTGGCCACACCCGTTTTTTTGCCTGATAAAAAACAAAAGATCGCAGCCTTCGGCAGCTCCTACACTTTGTAGAAACTGCCGACGGCTGCGATCTTGAAATCTCTGATCGCAGGTATTAACGGCGACGTGGCTGGCGTCGGCGCTGTTCGTCGTCCGTGCGAATCGGTACCGGTTGCAGAGGCGGTTCGATCAAACCGAGGGCAACTCCCAAATCGTGCAGCCAGTTCTGGATTTTCTCTTTCATCGTCATGCCCCCTTCAGGGTGGTGCTGAGCGGCCGGAATTCTGAGGCCGCTTCGCACTGATAATAGTCCGAAGTCCTACGCAATGCTCGGCCAAATCCGCAATGATCTGTTACTGAATTGAACAGAATCTGTTGCGATTGGTTCACGCTGTTTCACGGACTTCATGCAAAGCCACGGGATAGACCGCTTGCTGCACGTCGATCCAGGCATTCAGGTTGGCCCCGGCCATACCCTTGCGCCACATGAGCCACGTTGTCGCACCCGCGAACGGCTCGGCCAACGGATGCACGGCGACGCTTTCGCGACCCGGCAGGCTAGCGAGCATCGACTCGGCCATCAACGCCACACCACTGCCGGCAATCACACAGGCGAGCATGCCCTGATACGACTCGATCTCCATCGGCCGGCCCATCGCCGCGTGGTAGTGAGAGAACCATGCTTCCAGACGCATGCGATATGAACAGCCCTGGCGAAAAGTGAACACCGAGCGCCCTTCCACGTCCCGCGCGGTGCGTACTGGCGGATGGTCGATTTCAGTGATCAGCACCAGCCGCTCCTCGCACAACGGCACGCCATCGAGCCCGGCCAGCTCCAACGGTCCGTCGACCAACGCCGCGTCGAGGCGGCCGGTGAGCAACCCTTCGAGCAATTCCCCGGTCGGTGCCGATTGCACCTGCAAATTCACTGTCGGGTATTGCTTGTGATACCGCGCCAGCAGCGCCGGCAGATGGATCGCCGCCGTGCTGTACATGGTGCCCAGCACGAAGTCGCCGGCCGGTTGCCCGCCCATCACCGCCGCACTGGCCTGATCGCGCAGAGCGAAGAGTTTGCCGGTGTAGTCGAGCAGGACCTTGCCCGCCGGCGACAACTGCAAGCGCTGCCGTTCGCGGACGAACAGTTCGACACCCAACTGCTCTTCGAGCTGTTTCAGCCGCGTCGACAGATTTGATGGCACCCGATGCAGGCGCTCGGCGGCGCGGGTGATCGAGCCTTCCTCGGCGACCGCCTGAAATATCCGCAGTTGGCTGAATTCCACCCGCTTTCTCCTGAACAGAACAAGTCACTCACTATTATTCAATTTTAAAGAAAGTCAATCGATCCTAGCCTGACGGTCATTGCTGCCTTGAAGGAAGCCCGACCATGTCGCCGCTGATACGTTTATCCGCCTGTTTCGTTGCCCTGATGATGGCCATGGGCATTGGCCGTTTCGCCCTGACACCTCAGATGCCGCACCTGCTCAGCGAAGGGCAGATCGACCTCACCGCCGCCGGGCTGATCGCGGCGGCCAACTACTTCGGCTATCTGCTCGGTGCCGTGGATGCGATGTTCGCCCAGCGGCCGCAGCAGGTGCAGCGTCGCCTGCATGGCGGGCTATGGCTGTGCGTGCTGCTGACCCTGGCGTCGTTCTGGGCCAACGGTTTCTGGTCGCACTTGCTGTTGCGCTTTGGTACCGGAGTGGCGAGTGCCTGGGTGCTGGTGATGATTACTTCGCTCAGTCAACCGCTGGCGGCGGCAGCGGGTCGCCCGCGCTGGGGTGCTCTGGTTTTTGCCGGGCCGGGTCTGGGGATTTTTCTCACAGGCTTGCTGGCGCTGGTCTCACATCGATTGCAGCAGACATCGGCAACCCTGTGGCTGATTTACGCGGCGGCTGCGCTGCTGATGATGCTCGGCGTCTGGCGGTTGTTACCGCAGCCCACGGCGGCAGCGAGGCCAGCGACAATGCATGTGAAAACAGCGAATCGAGGCATTGGCCGACTGGCACTGGTGTATGCGCTGTACGGTATCGGCTACATCATTCCGGCGACGTTTTTGGCGCAAATGGCCAACGCGCAGTTTCATGGCCAGTGGCAGGCGGATCTGTTCTGGCCGTGCTTTGGCCTCGGCGCGGCAATCGGTGTGTGGTTAGTGAGTCTGCGCCGACATGATCCCGAGACCACGCGGCACTGGCTGATGGCGACGTTGTGGCTGCAAGCGGCCGGAGTGTTCGCCTGTCTGCTGGGCAGCGGCCTCGGCCTGGCGTTGGGGGTGATCCTCTGCGGCACGCCGTTTCTGGCCTGCATGCAACTGGTCATGCAGCGTTCGCGAGAGCTGGCGCCCCACGACACTCAGCGCAACGCCGGGATGCTCACGGCGTGCTTCGCTGTCGGCCAGCTGAGCGGCCCGCTGCTGGCGGCGCTGAGCAGCCATTTCAGCGGCGGCTTGCAGCCGGCGCTGCTGATCGCCGGTGCCGGCTTGTTGCTGGCCGGCGCGCTGGCAATGCAGGCCAAGGCTACTGGCCCAGCGCCTTGCGCAAACGCCGACGCAGCCACTGTTCGGCGCTGACGAAAGTGATGCCGAGCAGCACCAGCACGGCGCCGATGACGAAGTTCAGGCTCAACTGTTCGCCGAGCAGCAGCACGCCGAAGGTCACGCCGAACAACGGCGTCATGAACGAGAACACCGCAAGGTTGGCCGCCAGATAACGGCGCAGCAGCCAGAACCACACCAGGTAGCTGAAGAACGACACCACCAGCCCTTGGAACAGCACACTGGCCACCGCCACGGTAGTCAGGCTGACGTGGGTGATCTGGCCGCTGAACAACGCGATCAACAGCAGACCGATGAAACCCACCAGCAACTGATAAAACAGGGTCAATGTCACCGGCGCTTCCGACAGTCGCGAGGCGCGCACCACCACGGTGGTCGCGCCCCAACAGGCGCCGGCCAATACGCCGAAGGCATCGCCCAGCAGCATGCGCCGATCAAGGTTGTCCCACGACACACCACCGGCGAAGGCAATCGCGATGCCGATGAACGCCAGCAGAATCCCCAGCCATTGCAACGGGCGCAAACGCTCGCTGGCCAGCAGGAAATGCACGCCGAGTGCGGTGAAGATCGGCGCGGTATACAAGAACACCGACATATGCGCGGCGGTGGTCAGTTGCAGACCTTCGGCGATGAACAGGAACTCCAGACCAAACAGCGCACCGGCCAGCAAGCCGCCGCGCCAGGTGCTGCCGACCTGATCCCAACCGCCCTTCCAGCAGATCAGCAAACCGACCAGCAACGCAGAAATCCCCGAGCGCCCCGCCGCTTGCATCACCGGCGCGATGTCCGTTGCCGCCCACTTGATCAGGACTTGCTGCACACCCCAGATCAGGCACAGGCCGATCATCACTTGCAGGGCAAAACCGTCGGCATTGCGCCGCTCGGCACTCACCGCATCACCTCGAACACACACAACATGGCAGGCCATCCAATGGTCAGAAAACAGTGTCGGGGATTATCAATCAGTCGCGCGGAAAAAGCCGTCTGGAAAAGACCTTTATTTGGTCAGTGGCGTCAGCGCTGAATGGTTGACGGCTGCGCCGTCATTCGCGAGCAGGCTCGCTCCCACAGAGGGTTCGGTGAACACGTGGGAGCGAGCCTGCTCGCGAAGAGGCCAGCACTGCCAACACAACTGCCGGATCAGCTCAGGCAAACCGCTTCGCCACCAAATACCCCACCGTGCAAGCAACTGCAGTCGCCACTGTCCCCCACGCCCAATCCATCAAACTCACCTGCATCGACCAATCGCGCAAGGTCGCCCAATTGGTCAGGTCATAAGTGCCGTAGGCCACCAGCCCCAACAGCGCACCCAGCTTCGCCGCCCTCTGCCAGCTCAGCGCCGGCAACACGACAAACACCACGCAGCCAATAACGTACAGGCAATAAAAAACCGCTGCGGGCAACAGCAGCGGTTTTTCCAGCATCAGCGAACCGAGCAGTTCGCGATAGGTCGGCGCCATCAGCAGCCCGAGCCAGATGCCATCGAGCAGCAGAAACGTCAGCAGCGTTGCGACGTAAGCGATCAGCGCCTTTTTCATCGATCCAACCTCTTGTGTGGCCTGCAACATGGGCCACTCAAGGCTCAGGTTAGTTCAATGCGATCGGCGTGAATGACGATCTTGCCTTCCTTGTACAGAGAGCCGATGGCTTTCTTGAAGTTGCCCTTACTGACGCCGAACAGGCTGCTGATCAGTGCCGGATCACTCTTGTCACTGACCGCCAGGGTGCCGTCGTTCTCGCGCAACTTGCCGAGGATCTTCGAACTCAGGCTGCTCGCCGCTTCCTGGCCGACCGGTTGCAGGCTCAGGCTGATCTTGCCGTCGGCGCGCACTTCCTTGATGAAGCCTTTCTCGCGCATGCCCGAACGCATGAACTTGAAGATCTCGTTCTTGTGGATCAGGCCCCAGTGCTTGTTGTTGATGATCGCCTTGAAGCCCATGTCGGTGGCTTCGGCTACCAGCAGATCAACTTCCTGGCCCGGGCTGTAGGTGGCCGGGGTCTTGTCCAGGTAACGATCGAGGCGCGCGGTGGCGGTGATGCGGCGCGTGTGTTTGTCGAGGTAGACGTGCACCACGCAGTATTCGCCAGCAGTCATCTGGCGCTTTTCTTCCGAGTACGGCAGCAGCAGATCTTTCGGCAGGCCCCAGTCGAGGAACACGCCGATGCTGTTGACTTCAACCACTTTCAGGCTGGCGAATTCGCCGACCTGAACTTTCGGTTTTTCCGTGGTGGCGAGAAGTTTGTCTTCGCTGTCCAGATAGATGAATACGTTGAGCCAGTCTTCATCTTCGCTGGGAATATCTTTGGGGATATAACGGTTGGGCAAAAGAATTTCGCCATCGGCACCGCCGTCCAGATATAAACCGAAGTTAGTGTGTTTAACCACTTGCAAACTGTTGTAACGCCCGACTAAAGCCATTTCCGAAACCCTCAATACGTGGGCGGCATTCTACCCGTTTTTGCCGCCAACGTCGGGCGACAGATCCTCGCAGCGGAAAATCTGCCTCAACCTGTTGATTTTGCTTGATCACTGCCCTGCGGGGTGCCGCTCGTCAGTCCGGCCCGACGCATCACTGCTGCGCTGATTGGCCTCATTTCAATTAAATGTTCTTATTTAAAACAGCAGGTTAGCTGCTTATTACGGACGACTGACCGGCAATATTGCAGCGCGGCACTTGGTTATTCCGGAGGATATTTACCAAGCTATTGTCAAGTTATTCCTGTACGATGCCTGGCCGAGTTACTTTTCTAAAGGTTAATGGCCGCCATGCGTGTAAAAGCATCCACCAGCAAAGCAAAGCCAGCTCCAGCCGTTGAAACCAGCGAATCGATCAACGATCAGATCGCAGCATTCCTCAAGTCCGGCGGCGAGATCCAGCAAATTGCCAAAGGCGTCAGCGGCCAGACATTCGGCCCGTCCAAGCAGATCAGCCTGGGCAAGAAGTAATACCGGTTTCACCCCGTCCAGAGGCGCTTTGAGCTTCGAAGCGCCTGGACTGGCACCGCGCAATCCCCCTTCGTTTTAAACAAAAATTCCCGAAAATCGACGAACGGCCATCAATGCCTGGCATTCGCCGGTATCCTTGCACGCGTCTAGATCAAGCGTTTCAGCAGGCCTTTGCCCTGCGCTCGCGGTTCATGGAGTGACGCATGCGCCCATTTCCCTATTTATTGTTCGTCAGCCTGCTGTCAGGCGCGACCGCGCACGCGCAGGTTTTTCAGGGTGAACTGGGCGACTTCGATCTCAAGCTTGGCACCACGCCCAGCCGCAGCATGGCCCAGGGTCTGGTCAAACCGGCGGCGGTCGGCTCGTTCCACGGTGGCCTTGATCTGAGCCACGACAGCGGCGTGTATTTCGGCCAGTACGCGCCGAGCATGGGCATCAGCCCGGGCAAGAACCTCGAGATCGATTCCTACGTCGGCTTCAAGCAGCCGTTCGATCAGGTGCTCGGCTATGAAGTCGGGATGATCCATTACAGCTATCCCCGCGTGGACACCCTCGACAGCCAGGAGCTGTTCGGCGGTCTGACCTTGCTCGGCAGTCGCTTCGGCATCGCATTGAGCAACGACCCGGATAAACAGAACAACACCTTGTTTGCCGACCTCACTGGCAATCAGCCGTTCGGCATTGGCGTGAGCATGAAATACACCACGCACCAGTTGAATACACCAGCGGCGGTGGACGGTGGCTATATCAGCAGTTTCACTGATTGGTCGGTGAAACTGTCGCGGCCATTCATGGGCGTCGATCTTGATCTGATCTACAGCGACTCCAGCCTCAGCGGCAGTGATTGCTCGGCGTATTCCGGGCACAACAGCGAGTGCGACGGCCTCGTCACACTCAAGGCTGTACGCACGTTCTATTGATCGGCTGAACTGCCGCGCGCATCCTGCATCACATAAGAATCAGATTTCCGACGCCAGGCTCTCGCAAGGATTTGCCCATGTCTCGCTGGTTCAAACAGATTGCCGCCCTGCTCATCTTCACCCTCGCCCTCGGCGCTTGCAGCCGCGTTGGCCTGGCCTACCGCAACCTCGACGTGATCATCCCGTGGTCGCTCAGCGACTACGTGGACATGAACGGCGAGCAGAAAGACTGGTTCAACGAACGCCTCAAGGAACACCTGAGCTGGCACTGCACCACGCAGTTACCGGGTTACCTCGACTGGCTGGACCGTTTGCAGGCCATGGTCGAGAGCAATCAGGTCAGCGACGCCGCGCTACAGGAGCGCACCGCCGAAGCCAAGCAGGCCATCGCCGAAACCGCCCGGGAAATCACCCCTTCGGCCATCGAGTTGCTGCAAGGCCTGGACGATAAACAGGTGGCAGAAATGAACGACGCGTTTGCCAAGGATTTGCGCAAACGTCAGCAGGAATACGTGAAACCACCGCTGGCCCAGCAGATCAAGGAACGCGGCGAGCGCATGGAAAAACGCTTGAACGATTGGCTAGGCCCGCTCAGTGACACGCAGAAACAACGCGTCGTGGCCTGGACCAACGCCTTGGGCGACCAGAACACCCAATGGATCGCCAACCGCGCGCACTGGCAGCAACAGTTCAGCGCCGCCGTTGCGCAACGCCAAAGCGCGGAATTCCCACAACGCATCGAGACACTTCTGGTCAATCGCGAGCGCTTGTGGACAGCGGACTACCGCAAGGCCTACGCCAACACCGAAGCCCAGGCGCGCTCGCTGTTTGTCGACTTGATGGCCGAGAGCACGCCGCAACAGCGTGAACGGTTGTTGAAGAAAATCGAGGGAGTGCGCAAAGACTTCAATGACCTGAAGTGCCTGAAGGCTGCGCAGAAACCTTGAATAAACCAATGGCCCATTGTGGGAGCGAGCCTGCTCGCGAAGGCGGAGTGTCAGACAGTTCAAATGTCACTGACAGACCGTTTTCGCGAGCAGGCTCGCTCCCACAGGGCGGATTTCACTGGCTCAGGCGATTTGAGCCTTTGAGGCGACTTCATCAAACGTCACCTCATCCAGCGCATCCTCCTGTTCATCCAAAACCTGACGCGGGTGGTCGTTGCCGGGGATGCTGCTGTCGATCAGGCTCAACAGGCTGGAGCCGCGCGGGGTCAGAATGAAGTTGTTGCCTGTACTGCCCTCGTGATCCGGCCGCGGCTCGATGAATCCGCGCTCCAGCAAGAGCTTTTCATAATCACAGGCCAGGGTTTTCAAGTGATCGAGATTGTCGATCGGCTCGCCGGCGCTGGCTTTCTCGGCCGCATGGTCTTCGGCATAAGCGCGGGGAGCGAAGCTGTGGCCAGCGCTGTTCTGCACTTCATGCAGCAAACGTTCAATCAAATCCCAGTTATAAGTCGTCATCCTGATCCAACCTCCGGTGCGGGTGATTTTGTGCCGCTTTCAAGGTTGTGACCGAAGCGCTGCGCAGCCGTTCAGCAGTATTTCCGGACCCGACCGACCGGCGGCTGTCGATTCCCTCGCACGATGAACGACTAGGCTGAAACAGCCGGTTCAACCCGCAGGAGACATCGTCATGAACGTTACAAACCATCCGGTGGTATCACGCGAAGAATGGCTCGCCGCCCGCCAGCAGCATCTGGCCCACGAAAAAGCCTTCACCCGGGAACGCGATCGCCTCAGCGCCGAGCGCCGCGCCCTGCCGTGGGTGAAAGTCGACAAGGACTATCATTTTCAAGGGCCGAACGGCGAGCTCAAGCTCAACGACCTGTTTGGCAACAACAGCCAGTTGATCATCTACCATTTCATGTTTGCCAAAGGCTGGGAGCAGGGCTGCCAGGGCTGCTCGTTCCTCAGTGACCACATTGATGGCGCCAACCAGCACCTGGCCCATCACGACGTCGCGGTGGTTGCAGTTTCCCATGCGCCATTCAACGAGTTTCAGGACTTCAAAAAGCGGATGGGCTGGAAGTTCGACTGGGTCTCGTCAGAAGGTTGCGATTTCAATTACGACTTCGGCGTCTGCGCCCGGGCTGAGGACGTCGCGGCAGGAAAGGCTACCTACAACTACGAAAGAACCGACAGCGTCGAGGAAGAAATGCCGGGGCTGAGCGTGTTTTATCGCAATGACGAAGGCGAGATTTTCCACACCTATTCCACATACGCGCGCGGCCTGGACATGCTAGTTGGTGCTTACCACTATCTGGATCTCACGCCCAAGGGCAGGAATGAAGACGAGATCATGGAATGGGTTCGGCATCATGATCGCTATGACGGTGCGCCGAAGTCGGGTTGCTGCCATGCCGATTGAGGACAATCCTGGCCCCACAGTTTCTGAACTTTTACCAGGCTTCGGCCCTCAACCGGTTAACCCGCCTTAACCGGAACTGAGGCCTGCCCATGAAAACCCTGATCAAGCTGTCCCTCGCCGCCACCCTTGTCTGCGCCCTGCCCGTCTGGGCCTGCACGCCGGAAGAGGCGACGATCAAACGCGAACAACTGGCCAAGGAAGTCTCCAAGCTCACCGAGCAGAATCCGGAAAAGGCCAAGGAGATCAACGCCGAGTTGCAGAAAATGGATCTGGGCACGGCCAGCGCCGATCTGCCGGACAAGTGCCAGTTGATCGATCAGCGTCTGAAGGAACTGGGGTCGGCGGAGAAGAAAGCTGACAGTTAAGACGAAAAAAAAACCGGACAATGTCCGGTTTTTTTATATGTGATGCTAAAGCTTACTCAGCCGCAGGCTCGGCTGGCTTGCGGCGCTTGAGCGGGGCCATGCCGTCGCTGCTCACCAGAGAATCCGGCTTCGGACGGTTGACGCTCTTGCGCTTGGTTGGTGTCTTGGCGGCGGTTTTTTTCTTGTCGCCCTTGGCGTCGGTCTTTTTCTTCTTCACACCAACCGCTTTACCCGAAGCCTTGACCTTTTTAGGGCCGCCGTAGGTGCCTTTGACTTCCTTGATGGTGCGGCGCTCGAAGCTCTGCTTCAGGTAGCGCTCGATGCTCGACATCAGGTTCCAGTCGCCGTGGCAGATCAGCGAGATCGCCAGACCATCGTTGCCGGCGCGGCCGGTACGACCGATGCGGTGTACGTATTCGTCGCCGCTGCGTGGCATGTCGAAGTTGATCACCAGATCCAGACCGTCGACGTCCAGACCACGAGCGGCAACGTCGGTCGCGACAAGGATCTTCACGCCGCCCTGCTTCAGACGATCGATCGCCAGTTTGCGATCCTTCTGGTCTTTCTCGCCGTGCAGCACGAACGCCTTGTATTCCTGAGCCACGAGGCGGCCGTAGATGCGGTCGGCCATGGCGCGGGTGTTGGTGAAAACGATGGCCTTCTGGTAGGTCTCGTTGGCCAACAGCCAGTTCACAATCTGCTCTTTGTGCTGATTGTGGTCGGCGGTGATGATTTGCTGGCGAGTCGTCGAGTTGAGCTGGCTGACCGCGTTGAGCTGCAGGTGCTCCGGGTTGTTCAGGACCTTGGCGATCATCTCGCGCAGGCCGGAACCACCGGTAGTCGCGGAGAACAGCATGGTCTGCTGACGGTTCGGGCACTCATCGACCAGACGCTGCACGTCTTCGGCGAAGCCCATGTCGAGCATGCGGTCGGCTTCGTCGAGGACCAGCACTTCGACTTCTTTCAGGTCGAGGTTGCCGGCATTGAGCTGCTCGATCATCCGCCCCGGGGTGCCGATGAGGATGTCCGGCACTTTGCGCAACATGGCGGCCTGGACTTTAAAGTCTTCGCCGCCAGTGATCAGGCCGGACTTGATGAAAGTGAACTGCGAGAAGCGTTCGACTTCCTTCAAGGTCTGCTGGGCCAGTTCACGGGTCGGCAGCAGGATCAGCGTCTTGATGCTGACGCGGATCTTCGCCGGGCCGATCAGGCGATTGAGGATCGGCAGGACGAAAGCGGCGGTTTTGCCGCTACCGGTTTGCGCCGTCACCCGCAGATCACGCCCCTGGAGCGCCAGCGGGATGGCCGCGGCTTGCACTGGCGTTGGCTCGACAAATTTCAGCTCGGCCACGGCTTTGAGCAGGCGTTCGTGCAGGGCGAATTGGGAAAACACGGGTGCTACCTCGAAGATATGCAAAAAAACAGCTGCATAGGTTACCGGTTTCGAGCGCTCAGGCCGAGTTTCTTTGTGCAAACGCCGACAATCAGTGGTTTTTTTGTTGCCCGATTTGTCACTCGCTGCAATACACAGCGTCTTAAATGCTCTAATCGGCCCTCGCGTCTTACAGAAGAAACGTTTCGCTCATGGATATCAAACAGCTCTGGCTCAAAGCCCAAGGCCTCTGGGGCACGCTCGAAGAGCACCCACTTCTGCAATCGGGACTGGCGCTGCTGGTGCTGCTGGTCATCGCGCTGGTGCTCGGACGAGTGGCGCGTTACCTGATCCTGCACGCCAGCCGCATGCTCGGCCGCCAGCCGGCGCTGCACTGGATCAACGACTTTCGCCACAACAAGGTGTTTCAACGACTGGCGCAGATGACGCCGTCGCTGGTGATCCAGTTCGGCCTGCACCTGGTGCCGGAGCTGAGCAAAACCGCGATGAATTTCCTCGGCAATGTCGCGCTGGCCTTCACCATCCTGTTCCTGCTGCTGGCGGTCAGCGCCCTGCTCAACGCCCTGCTCGACATCTACGCCCGCACCGAGCACGCCCGCACGCGCTCGATCAAAGGCTACGTGCAACTGGCGAAAATGGTTTTGTACGTGTTCGGCGCGATCATCATCGTCGCCACCCTGATCGACCGCTCACCGCTGTTGCTGCTGTCGGGTCTGGGTGCGATGTCGGCGGTGATTCTGTTGGTCTACAAGGACACCCTGCTGTCGTTCGTCGCCAGCGTGCAACTGACCAGCAACGACATGTTGCGCGTCGGCGACTGGATCGAGATGCCGCAAGTCGGTGCCGATGGCGACGTGGTCGACATCACGCTGCACACGGTCAAGGTACAGAACTACGCGTGAGTTGAATTCAACTTCGACGTATCGTGAGTTCGCGGCAATCCGGACAGCAACAGGCCTGTATGCTGTGATGCAGCTTTAGCCAACCTGAGCACCACCATCTGCTCTACCAATCGTGCAGAACACATCCCTCTGCGGCCTAGTGTACCGCCTTCGCTGACACTCTTGATCGCACCCCGCGAAGGGTAGGTAAATAGAGCCAGATTTTCTTGAGCAAGAGCTCAGAGGATGGGGCACTCCGTGAGCGAGTTGGTCATTCCACTTTTTTGAACACGTCCACTTCAGGCAGCTTCAATTGGTTCTGGCGGTGCTCGACAGGGGCGCGGGTGTGTTGCTTCTTATTAGATATCCAAAGCCAAAAATGCAGACCACCTTTCTAAGAGTTAGAAGTCGATAGCCTCCTTAAAGACGTTAGATATCGAAGGCCACCAACACTCATCGTCGTGCAGAAGCACCCTTATCAACGCAAGGTCATTCAGGTGCAGCGCACTCAGAGTTATTTGCCTAAGGGCAGCTTGGGGCTTCGCCTAGATGGGTGAAAGTTTGGTCGACGCTTGCTACAGCCCCTTGTTGGACAGTTACGCCACTAGCCTTCCACATTGATTAGGTCAGCTTGAACGCAGCGCCCGTCGACGCCTTGGTGCCCCTACGAGCGGGGCTAGTAGTCTCCTTCATGAGCGAGTTCGCCGTGCTGCTCACCATCTTCGTCATAGCTTGGGTCAGAGCTTGGGCCCGGATACCATCTTCGCCGCGCATGTCAACATAATGAAGGCCGATGATTAAATAAGCACCACCAGCACCAGCACCAGCACCAGCACCAGCACCATCCAGGGTAGGCTCCTCATTTGGCGAGAGTCGCACTACTTTCCTGAGCTTCGAGCCCATGTCACTAAGGCCCAAGCGAGCCATGTCACCTGGAAGTTTCAGGTTAGTCTAGCCGTCTCCCAGGATGACCACACAGTAGTTGCCCCCACAACTCGATGCTCTGAGGCGTCGAGGCATGCGCCGAGAGGCGTGGATGAATGGCCAAAGAGCGAAAAATGTAAAAAAAATTTCGCCCGTCGAATTTTCTCTAGCGATATAAATTCTATTTGGCAATTAACCTTAAACATCGACTCAGAAGAAGGCTTGGCAATTGACGTAATTAATTCGTTTACAGCCAAGAGTAATGCCCAGCCCTTCAATCACGTTGCTTGAAAGGCATTGCGAGCTTAGACATGCATCAGCCACCTCCCATAACCTCCTAGAATCGACGTATACAAGGGACTCACAAACCGGATTAACTCATTATTTACAGACATGTCGATATATTCCAGAGTCAATTGATTAAAAATAAAAAAACCTCCCTCTAGGTATTACGCGGCCTCCAGCAGAGCCAGCGCCCACAACCCTAATAAAAAACTAGCGCAACAAACAAAAAAGACCATGACAATATATTAAAATTAAAATGCACCATCGCAACCAGCAATAAAAATACATGTTGCAAAAGTTTTAAACGCCGCTAATCTTTTGGCTTACCTAAATCGAGCCAGAGCGGAAACTCAGGCTTCCCCCTGAAATCTAACTTGCAAGCTCGCTATGTACACAACAGTGGAACTTAAAGCTCTTACTCCTTTCACCAAGTGCTACGAAGACCCAATTGAATCGATGATCTCACTCCCAACAGAGCCTCCCTTTTTTTACCCGGTGCGGTACCAAGACGAAAACTACATCCAAGGAATGAAGATCATTCTTCAACCAGATGGCACTCCCTGGGTGGAGGGGAACCTTTTTCTATTATGGCGGGCCGGACAGTATCCTAAACTTTCTGACCAGACTTTAGGCGCTGAGGCTGTCAACCTCAGAGAATTCATGAATGTGATGCACGCTCACAATCAAGATCATCTCGATTTCAAAGGAAGGGAATTTGAAAGGCCGACGTACGTCTTTAAAGCCCACTTCAAGTTAGCTATTGCACGAAACGAGATAGATGCGGAAGGCGTTAACAACAAGATCCGCTCAATGATCCGCTACTATCGATGGAGAATGACGTATCGAAATTACATTCCGACGAAACCACCTTGGAAAGAAAAGATTTCCCATATCACCCGCACCGATAGATACGGCGTAACGCGATTCCGAGAGGTCATCACTACAGACCTAACCTTCCCAAAAAACAAGGAAGAGACGAGTGACTTCATTTACGACGGAGGAAAGCTACGGCCCTTGAACAAGTTTGAGCAGGATGCAGTCATTGAAGGACTGATTATGGTAGGCAATACAGAAATGCTGCTCGCGTTTCTGTTGGCGCTCTTCTCAGGAATGCGAATCCAAACAGTACTAACAATACGTATCGGCAATGTGATCGACGCCTATGCAAATGACATCGCCACATACCCAATCAAAGCGGGGGAAGGCTCACTCGTAGATACAAAATATGGTAAGCGACAGAATATTCAAGTACCTGGCTGGGTGCATCATCGACTTTTTACCTATCTCCAATCCGAACGCTACCAGGGCCGTAAAAAGCAAGCACTGGAAAGAGATGAAACTGAACAATACATTTTTTTGAGTAGGAGCGGAAAGCCTTTGTATGTGAGCCAGCTTGACAAACACAAATACAAGAACCATGAAAAGGGTTCTGCTGTACGAAAATTTATGAGAGACACGTTATTGCCGCTAATCAAAGCACGCGGCCATAACTTTAAATTTAGTTTCCACGACTTAAGGGCTTCTTTCGGAATGAATTTGGTAGAAGAGCGCAGAGAGCTCCTGACACAAGGCAAGATTGGCTACCTAGAATTGATCGATTACGTTGCCAAGCGTCTGCACCATTCGAGCCGCAAAACCACCATGAGTTACTTGGACTACAGGAGGATTAACCAATTGGTGCACGAGGCTGATACAGATTATCAAAAGCACATCCTGAGCCTTATAGAAAATCAATAATGGACGACAGATCTTATTGCGAAATTCGTCTGGACGTCCAGGTTAACTACGCAGAATTACTTACCGAAGCCCAAAATATGCTGGAAAAAAATCCTATCGAATCAATTCTTGTCCGGTTCAGCCATCGACATGCTTTTGATTTTGGAGCTTTTTGCTTTGGCGAACGTTCGGGTAGCAGAGCAAGGAGAAAAGTTAAGTTATCAACTCGCCTACCCAAGCGACTAGCGAGGATAAAAAACCTCGCTAGCCACATCATCAGCATGAGCCTCACCAAAACAGCTCTAAGCTCTGCCTATTCCGCAATTGCGGATTGGGTAATCATGGCAAAATGGTGCGAGGCTAACGGACTTGAAAATTTTCTTAACACGCCTGAGTTATATCACGATGCCTTGGTTGCCTTCACTCAACACCTAAATGGCGATCATAGAGAATACGACACGCGCAGGCGTATGCAGACAGTATGCAAGACTTGCGGAGAACAAATGTTCCCGGAGGAAAGCTATCTGTTCACGAAACTACCTCTAATTGTACGACCTCACAACAAAGCTACGAAGGAAATCGAGCCCCCGAGTCTAGAATCGGTAAAATATCTCCTCCAGACATACGAACCCCTATTCATCGGGCTCACGGATTTCTTAACAAAAGAAGAGCAAATCCCATACAAGTTAAAAATCAAAGACGATTATGCCTGGATAGTAGCGGACGATAAATACACGCTAATCACCAGCAAAATTCTCGGTAAAGGCGGAGCGCGGACTGCTGGGTCTTTGTCTTTTGACTACAGCAAAGCTTGCATGAGGACTTTCGAAGAATATAAAGCCCGCCGCAGTGGAAACTATGACAATTATTATTTTCAGGCAAAAAAATCATATGAGTCGAGATTAGAACTAGCCAACTCATCCAAAAACAACAAATATCGAGCATCTTTGGCAAGATTTGCCCACGACTGTTTTGTCGCGATGTTTGTTGCAGCAACCGCAATTAATGAATCCCCCTTGCGCGAACTACCGTGGGATGCCAAATATATAGTAACTCAAGATGAAGAAATCGGCATGAGATCCATAAAATTTCGGGCTAACAACAAAGAAATTTCAGTTCGCGTCAAAGCTGACTTCATCAAACACTTCAAAAAATATGTCCAACTGAGAGACTACTTATGCATGGGTAATGACCACCCCTACCTCTTCGTAGGCTTTGACGGCAACAGCATGTCAAATTACAGAATACTTGATACTAACATACTCCGCCGTCTATATGATCGCGTATGCAGATTCATTGACCCAACTGTGCCATGTCTTAGCTATCAAAGTTTTAGAAACTACAAAGATAGCTATGTGGCAAAAAATCACGGCCACGAAGCCTCTCGAATTCTCCTCGGGCACAGCGAGCGCACGCAAAGATCCAACTATTTAAAGGCGGGTGAGAAGAATGCGGTGGATCAGATTGGTAAGTTTCACGCAGCGGTTAATGAGTTCTTTGGTAGCCCACACCCCTGTTTGACCCCCGTTGGGGGGTGTTCAAGTGAGGGTGCACCGCAGAAAATCAACATTGCGCAAATCACCACTGAACCGGACTGTAAAAGCGAAGTTGGCTGTTTAAATTGCGCTCACCACAAGGTGCATGCAAACCGTGACGATGCTTGGAAACTGATAAGTCTAGAATTTTTCACCAAACAAATGATCCAATCGAGCGCCAGCCTCACACACTTCGAGTTAATCCACGGGCCCACACTGAAAAAAATTGATCAACTCCTGCATGAAATGCTAGTCGTGAATCCTTCACTGGGCCAAACCCTAAAAGACTTGCGAGAAGATGTATATCTGAACAACACGTTAACCGACTATTGGGAACGACATTTAGAGCGGCTCATCCGCTTGAAGGTAATAGTATGAATAGTAACGCACATAGTACCGAAAGCTTAATAAATGAGCGAATTCCGAACGATAAAATAAATGTTGCTCATATCGGGATGGATTTGAATAATCTTTGCGACTCCAGCATCATCAGCTATCGCCTAAACGGGCAACCAGTTTTACTTCGGGAATTGTATTGGGATTTCCCCCAGCTGCGTCTCGTGCCCACTGACTCGACCTCACTTGACTTTCAGTCATATAGATCCCAGGCAATCTTCAACACAAACAATATCAAAACCTCGCAGTTGCTGCTAGCTACAAACATTTTCTCACTAAACTTTCAGGGTAAAGCGTTAAGAATTTCAAGTATTAGATTGTCATTTAACGCTCTGCGTACTCTGACAAAATGCGCGGACGAAAAAAACATTACGCTTCAGGAAATTATATCTTCACCTGCGCACATTGACTTCGTAAACAAAATACAAGTCAACCACGCATCCAACATAACAAAAATGTTAAGAGACTATATAAAATTAACTTCAAATAAACTAATACTAAAACCACACAAACATTTGTTTCAAGCGTTACATCAACGAGGTAGCGCCAGATATGACAACGAAAAACAGACACCCGTTATTCCAAGTCGCATCCTCCATGCTCGCTACCATCACTACAACGACATTACACTAGACTTTCTTAAGCACGGCGATAGTATTAAATTGCTCGCAGCAAAATTAGCCGAAAACCCACTGTACGGTCGAGACATAAGTAAAGCCAGCAGATATCACACGACTGCCGAAAAACTATCAGAACAGAAACAAAAAAGTAAAAATTTTTCCAAAGCACTGAGCGATCACAACCTCACGAATTTCTGCGAAAAATATAAAATTCGACACTCCGATAACTTAGTACGGCATATTTCCCTTGTACAGCACTGCGCCAAATGCCTGATTCACATTTACACTTTAGTGAGAGATCACGAGGCCAAACTACTGGAAGACGAGTGCATTAAACCAGCCGAGGGTTGGAGTTCAAAGGGAATCTATCTGATGGGTATTTCAACAAAGCTATCGGGAACTATTAAGGATACTGCTTGGATTGCCAATGAGCTAATTTCTGAACCAATTAAGAGCCTGCAGTTAATTAAATCTATCATCGCCCCTCATGTACCTCGAGATACAGCTGGTAGCGACTGCTTACTTCTGACGCCGAGTTTTTTACCGTTTTGTAAGACCGACCCTGGGAAAACGGTGATTATCAAAGATTTTACGCGATATGAAAAGTACCTTCCGCCCATCTTTATTGAAGAAGCAGACATCCTTCAGCTTGAGACAATCGACCCGCTTGCAGACTGGCGCTCAGATCCAAAATACAAGGTAGGTAAACCATGGAAAATCGCATCACATCAGTTCCGCAGGACTATGGCTGTTTTCGGCGCTCAAAGCCAAGTCCTCGATATTCCTGAGCTCAAAAGACTCTTGACCCACCTTACCGAGTCCATGAGCATTTACTATCAACGCGGTTGCTCTGCGGGCGGGTACAACATGAAGTTGAAAAGTCCCGAGCTTGCGAAAGAATTCCAAAATGCCATGAATGACGCGCAGTGGATTTCATATCTACATGATGTTTTGTATTCGAGCGAGAAGCTGCATGGTGGCCATGGTGAGCGTGTAACAACGATGAGCAAAGCGAATGACCCCGATAGAATTATTTACCGACATACTGCTGAAGAAACCATGCAAAAGGCCAAAAAAGGCCTGATTTCTTACCAACGAACCCCACTGGGTGGGTGTGCAAGTAGCAAACCTTGTAACGAACGAGCTCATGGCAATTTCACGAACTGCTTCGGGTGCGCCAGTTCCGTGCTCAAAGCAAGCAATGTCAAGTCCGTCATTGAGCACGCCCAGATTGATCTCATGGATCTTGATCCAAAATCCTTCGAGTACAGGATGGAGCAACGCAACATCAAAGACTACGAAGTAATACTCAGCCATTTGAACTAAGCAGACTTATGAATACCAATATTAAAGGCACAGGCTTACAAGAACTTTACGACGCCCTACTCCGCCTAGCTAACAACAAGCCGGAGCGGGTCGAAAAAGGCACCCGCATTTCGTTCCGCACTGTAGCGCTCGAGGCCGGCAAGGATCCAAGTCTAATCAGGAAAGATCGTGAAATTTACGCGCAGCTTATCGCAGATATCGAGCATTACGCCGCCGTTCAGAAAGAAAAGAGCGCCAAAAAAAATGGTCAAGTGACCCAACTGAAGGCTCGACTCGCACAGCTCCGTAATGAATCCGAGCGTTTTGAAGAGTTGTGGAAAGCCGCCCTAGCCCGCGAGCTGTTCCTCCTCGATCAGATTGACGATTATGAGCAGCGGTGGAAAAAGTACACGAACGTCATCGATTTTGTTCCTAACGGATCGCCTGTCAACCATTAAATAATTAGTAAATTTCTTATCACATTGTTTATTGACTGCGGTGATTTCGATTACTGCGACAACTGCATTTCCCCTGACAGTAAAAAGTATGAGCTCAGCTCAAAAGATGCGCTTGATCCAGTGGGGTTTTTATCCTCAAACGAGCATCGACAGCTCGAAGAACTGCTTCGTCAAATTTTAACATTTTGCAATCGCTCGACCACAAAGTGAAGCTAGGAGATCGACATGAACAATAACTACGTTAACCAAGCCAAAGGACTTCTGTCTGAGATTGGCGTCCATCAGCCCTCGGCAGGTGTATGGGCATTCACGAATGTTCAAACCGTCAGCCACTCCTACATCCATCACTCGCGAGAACCAGTAGCCTTGGCGGCCTACGCAGCAGTTAACGCCACGTTTGCTGCTGGCCGTTTCCCTGACTGGGCGCTGGTCGACATGGTAGACAAAGTGCCCTGCATGGATGGTATCGAGCACACGGCGTTGGCGATGGTTTGCGGTGCTTGTATCCCTACGTTTCCCAGTGCATCAGAACGTGGAAATATTTTTGGACAAGCAGTTTGGGGCATCGTAGAGGCCTATTCGCTTGAAGGTTGTTTTGAGCGTGTCGAGCGGGCTTGGGGCAGTCCAGGCTGGCATTACAACTTGCGGCCTCGAGGTTTCAACTGGTCAGGCGATCAAGAGCTTAACTCAGAATCCATGAAGGAAATGCGGAAGAGCTATCGCGCCATGTCGCCCCTGCAACAAATCATGGTTTTAACGATCATGCACTTGTACTGCCAGGGCAAAGATAAGACATATTTGACTGGGGGCTGTCCAACCAAAATCCCTGCCGCCGAGGCAATGAACATCCTTCGCAGCGATGGGGTGGCGCTCTCGGACTGGGGACACATGGTTACTCATTATACGGGCTGGTGACAGGCCATGGTCTTGGGCGTGCCCTCGTCGGGGACGGCTGTCGTAAACCAAGCCCACGCGCTGCGCTGGTCTTGGCCCTGGCGGGCTTCCATCCTCACGCCTGCGCGCTCCGCTTGCCTTCGCCCCTCGCCCTCTGAGGTCTGTAACGTAATTTTGTGCGCTGTAACGTAAGCAGAGTTACAAAGCACAAAACTACGTTACAGACCATTTATTGCTGGCCGCTGGAACCGTTCACCGGTCAGATGCGGCCATACTGCTCAATAAAGATGGCTAGTTAAAATCGGCCATCACAGATCATATGGTGGCGCATGAAATCAGTCACATCGATCGCAGAAAACGCTGTGCTTAGCAAAGCCTTTATCCGAGCCGGAGAAAGCTTAGGTCTTGATGACACTGATCTGTCAGCTGTTCTGGGCGAGCAGGTTTCCACTGTGCTGCGTCTACGTAACGGTCATGAGCAACTCAAACCTAGCACCGAAGCGTGGAGCCAGGCCATGCTCATGGTTGAGTTGTATGAGTCACTGCTCGCCGTCGCAGGAAACGAGCAAAATGCAAAGGTCTGGCTAACCAGCATGAATCGAGGTCTGAGTGGTCGACCACGCGATCTCATCGCATGCCGAGCGGGGCTGGAGCAGGTCGTCCAATATCTCGCTTCTACTCGCTCTCTCATTTAACCTCTCATGCGCATCGCTGAAATGCTGTCATGGAACACGAAATAAGGAGTGCGGCATGAAGTGGTTCGGTCGATTGATAGGACTCGTTTGTCGAGACAACAGATCAGGCCAAGAGCAAGCCAGAGATCGGGCGTTCATAACTGCCCTCAACAACCTGAAATCTCTGCGCGTGACCCCAGACGGCGGAATGTCGATTGATCCTGATGAGATACGAGAGCAGGTGATTTCGAGTCGCCGGTCACTCAAGCGTTTCGTGCGATGACCATTACGGTTTATTCAGTGTCCACGCAGCCGAGCCTATGGCTCGAAGGAGCGATGGCAAGACAGCAATGGCATCGTGCTCAGCGACCCTATAGTGCATTGCGCAAGGGCTGCGCCAACTTCACTCGAATTTCAGACAAAAAAAGCCCCGGTTAAGGGACTTTCTCTCCATGCCTCACGATCCGTGCTGGCGTCCCCAACGCTGCGACCAGGATTGGCACCGTATATTTACGCAATTGAGAAATCTGTATATCCATACATGGTTAACGTCAAGCGCATATTTTCGGATCGAGGGCAGCACCTTCTAGCGTCCAGAAGGTTCTGCCGTGTCACTCATTGCGTCGGGTTAGGCTCAGGATCCATATTGACTGCCACAGGGCTGCCTGCTGCGGGATCTTCAGCTCTTGGCCGCTTGCCCCCGAGGGAGAACTTCTCGGTAGGGAAGATGGAAGAAATTTTCCGGATCGCATTCGCCAGGTATACCTCAGGCGTACTGTAGTCACGGCTGTAGCGACCGGATTCAGAATTCACGAACCACATGTGCTTCTTGCCATCGAACTCACACCACATTTCACCGGCTATCCGTGCTGGCTGAAGACCCGTCATGCTTGGGTGGCCAAGAATTACTGGCTTGGTGATGTCCTCGGCGACGTAGAGAATTCCGTCCTTACCGATTGCCCAGATAAGGTTCCGGTACTTGTCCTTCGATATCGCACCGAAAAGCGTCCTGAGGCGCTTTTCAGAGGGATCGTAGAAGCTTTTCGTCGTACGGTTCTTACCCTCGCCAGTCTCAGAGACCTCGTCAGCCTTCAAGTAGTTGGGTGCCCGGAGAGCCCCATACTTTTTCTGCAAATTACCGGCGTAGTCATCCGCGCGTCGTTTGAGGCTTTTCAGGAAAGCGTTGTAGAAATGTGGCTGTTCAGGTGGATCCAGTTTGGCCAAGATTTCATTGAACGCCCCCAGCGCGATCTGGCCGTAGAGCAGATCAAAGATGAATACACCCGCAACCGCATTCCCCGCCGGGATATCTGTAGCGTCGAGCAAGATCCGAAAGGTCTGGTGATCGCCCCAACGGAAATCGATCTGCCATTGCCACCGGGCAATATGGCTGGTCAGGAACTTGATTTTCTCCTGCGCCCATCTCTCCACCGTTGACTCAGTGACTATGAGATGGTGTTTCTCTGTAAGCAGCGAGTTACCAAGCTGGTTCGTAGCATCGAACTCGAGCACCCCTTGGCGCGCTTCCGAAACTGTGACCAGCCTAATGGTATGGCTTGTAGCCTGCCTCTCAATGTCGAGTTCACGGCAGAGGTAGGTCATCCATTTGTCCACCTCCATATTGATCCGCTGGGCCGTCTGGTAAGCATAGGTGTATGCCAGGCGAGCCTTCTTCGCAGCCAATGCAATCGAAGCCTCGGGCAGTAGAAACTCATGAGGCTTTTTCGCCCACACTCCTGTTTCACTACGCTTGGAAATGGCTATCACCCAGGTGTCTGCCATACCAGGAGGGGTGTCGGGGCCTAGCAGTTTTTTGAGCGTAATAATTTGTGCTCTGGCATACGGGCCCAGTCGGTCATCATGCATGTAGATCGACCGAACCCCGTCACGGAAGTCATAACCAAGCAAGGTAATAGCATGGCCGCCCCGCGCCACGACCTCCCACTTCCTCTCGGGAGTACGTTCAAGACCGTAAACCATACCTGTCAGGATGACAGGCAAGTTGCTGTCGACGTGCGAAGCGACGTAGTGAGCGAACCAGTCGGACGAACGCTCCCGCAACTGAGTCGCATGGTAGCGGAGTCCTTCAGCGTCTAGTGCACGCTGAATCTGCTCATTGCTCAGCTCGTGATTGGGGAAGCCATTGCCAGAGCTATCGGCGAGATCGAGTGCAGTCGTAGTGATTTGGCTGCAGGACGTGACGCTTCTGACATCTCGTCCTGGGAAGCCATGGAGCGCCGTCCAGACGGCGGTTGTTGCGCAGGCAGCAACTACCTTGTCTTGCTCCTGGAAAGCAATCGAGTCGACGTAGAGGTCGATGCCAAAGAGACTGACGTCATATCGGCGGGCGATTTTTTTGCGAACCCCCGCCCCCATATTCGGCTCACCGATTACTTGCAGGCATGTCTTGCCAACAAAGGTCTTGGTCAGCGGCTTCACCACCATGAAGCCTAGGTAGTTTTCTTGGAGGTACTCAGCAGTCAGCGCAGTTCCGGGCCGCCCTAGCAGGAGATCGTCCATGTCCTTATGGCTGATGGGACATTTGAAAAAATGAAGGCGTGAGCAGATATAGCCGTCGTTGCCAAAGCGCTTGACGTAGTAGTTGGAGAAGTCCTCCAGGAACTCACGGTCGATGTACTCGGGTTCCAGCAGTACCCCTTCTGCATTCAACTCCTCCAGGTACTTGAACAGGTACGAGACCTGAGGTTTGGCGAAAATGTCCGCAAAATCGGCGTCGAAACACTCGCGGATCAAGGCACTCAACGTTGCCTTTTGGAATTTGGAAACCAGGTATGGAGTCATTGTGATCGCGCAAAAAAAAAGCAGCCTATAAGGCTGCTCTATTGAATGAATGTAGGGGTAGCTTACAAACTGCAGGTACGGGCTAGTAGGTCACGATCCATTCGCTGGGCAGCAAAATCTTCTGCCGCGCGGCGATTGAACGCTTCAGAACGGTCACGGGCAGCCTTCAGTCGATCTTCACGACTGGCTCCCATACGTTTACGAGTTTCCTCGAACAGACGCTCCAGGCCCATATTTTCCTTCCCCAGGTCAGTATTTTTCACTGTAGATACAGCCTCTCACCAATGCTCGACCTTGATTCAACTGGACTGCAATGTGGTACTCGACATGCTTGCGGCGGCGCGGATTATCGAGTCCAACACCTAGCTCGACAAGCGACACCTGTCTGCAGCCGACTAACGGCACCACGACTGTAGTTCAGACCGAGAGAAAGCTCCAAGGTTCAGGGGCAAACAGTCTCAGAATCAGCCAAACGGTAACTCCGGAACACTTGGTGCATTTTCATGCAAACAAAGGCCGGCCCTCTCCTGCTAGCGGCGCTGAAACGCCAAAAACCTCCAAGCAAGGAGGTGCCCGAACAGGGCAAGAATCATTGGATAGATCCAGTATGGCATATGGCTGTCATACACTTAAAGTGTAATTTGCCACTTTTTGAGCACCGTAATGGTGCAAAGGCAGGGGGTATTCAGCCCAGGTTAGGCCGGTTCAATCGCAGGAATTCGGGCCCCCTCCTTCCACGGCCCGATTGTCTGTCCCCATAAACAGTGGGACGTAAGTGACCAAGGTGGCCATTACAACCCCAACCATTTTCTCAGCCTTCCAAACAGCGAAGTCTCTTGGATCTCTGGCTGAACTGCCGGTACCGGTTGATTACGCCCGGCACTTGGTTTAGCACCCTGAGCTCGTGCCTTTGCTTCAGCGTCCCGTTTACGCCCAGCGTTGACCGCTTCTTGAGACATGTCCCCTGCCCACTCAATGCGACCTGAGCGTACCCAATAGTGCGAGCGGCACTTGAATGTCCAGTTACCGATTGAGGGCTTGAGCGACACCGTTTTACCATCGAATGACATCTGCCAGTCGGTTGGAGAGAACGGTGTGATCACTTTGACTCCGCAACCGCAGGCACACAGGTGTGCTGCAGTTGCGAACTCCATGGCCAAATAGAGCTCACCGGGTATCAAAGTCTCCGGGAAGTGCTCAACGAATTGCGGTGCGAGACGTTTGATGGTCATGGGCGCTCCTCGCTGTTGCCCATCTCATTGAGGTTGGTCGCGTAAGTTACGTGGCCAGCCTGGCACTGATCGACGTAGAAACCACAGAGCCTTTTCCACATGCCCACCGCGAGTACTGCGTTGAGCGCATTTAAATCAGCGATCTGAATGTTCGAGCGGTAAGCATCCTCTGCCTCATTCTCGGTCAGCGGCAAGGTACGGTCGGCGTGGTCAAATTGGGTGGGTGTTACGGCGGTGACCCGGCAGGTTCCCCAGACTTCCTGAGTATCGTTGACCAGATGCACCCCCATCCCGACGTCCAGCAATGAGGCACGAGTTCCGATGAGCTCCCGGACGACCAGTGCCCGTGCAGAGGTGTTGTCCACGCAAAGAAACACGTAGTCGAATCGCCGGAGCTCGCCCACATTCTCAGGAGTGATCATGCACGGGTGCTGAGTGATCCCACGATGCATCTGGCTATACACCTCTTGGAGATACTCCACCTTTTTCAGGCCCCGCTCCAATGTGGCGAACGGCACAGCGCTCGGATAGCGAAACGCGTTGTGCTGCTGGAGCAGATCGCCATCGTAGAGATGGATCTCCGCCACCGGAGTTTTCGCGACTTGATCCAGGATATAGGCACCAGTACCGCCCAATCCTACAATTGCAATCTTTAGCCCTTTGAACTTATGAGTGGGCATCCCGATCCCTGCACGTGGTGACGCCGTGTCCGTATAGGCAAACACTGTGTCTTCAGTCTCCGACCGAATAGGGGCGAAGGTTTTGGCAGTGACGCTTGGGTCGATGGCCTGGGCCTGGCCACTAAGGATCGATACGTAGATCGAGACTTTCTGGTAGTAATCAGGGTAATTGCCACTACGGGGCTTGGCTGAGAAGTAGTGGTTCACAACCAAATCCGGCAACAGCGGATTCAGATTGCTGTTGTTGATGATCTCTTCGAGGGGACGCCCTTGCGAATCGCAAGGGCGGTCACCAATGAAATGTGCTGTATGGTCGCTCGGTTGGCCCGCAACATCAGCCACCAAATTGAGCGCCATAACCAACACACCTTTGCCCACCTGACGCTCAGCGTTCACGTAGGGCACGTCCCGAACCAAGAGATAACCTTCCTTGGTGTCCAGGTTATACCCTTCGTTGCGAAGGCTCAGGAGGTGAGGACTACGACTTATCAGTTGGTGTGACATTGAAGTGCATCCCCTTCTTGATACGGACGTGTTGGCCATCAACCAGGTTGGTCAGCGAGTTGCCTTCGTGGCCCTTGGCGTAGGTCACGGTGAAGTAGGAGTTAGGGCCAGGCTGTGCATCCGGGTAGGCCAAATGCACCACCTCCCAGTACGACAAAGTGCGGGAGTGAACAACCACTGGCTGCGTGTTGACGAAGACTTTGATGTTGATCTGAACCGCAGCGAAGTGCTCCACACCAGGGCGACCCAGGTCAAACAGATCACGGTCTTCGATCAGTTCATCGTCATCACCCGGGATGACCAGAAAGATGTCGTATTTCTGCGCATCGACGCCGGCGAGTAGCTTGAGGGTGCGCCCAGAGATGCGCTGTGCACCCCAGTCTTGAGCCTCACCATCGATGAAAAAGCGAAATGTGCGATCATTTTTGAATGCCAAGAACTTCTCGACGCCAGCCTGGCGCAAGTCAGTCGTCTCACTGGGGCTGAGCAGCTCCAAGTGGCCATTGGCGAGAACCTGAAACAGCAGGTATTCGTCCACCGGGCGGAGTTCTGCAGCCTCCAACACCTGCTGCCCAGTTGGTACGGGGTCAGCAATCACCAGTGGCCGGTACTCGAGCGCATCATTTCCGAGCTGGATTTTGTACGGGCCGTGGTCACGCACCTCGCGGCCTGCAGCAAGTGCGGCGGCAACGTCTTCAATCTCTAAATCGTTCAACTGTGTCATGGATGAATCCTCGCATTTGAACTAGATGAGCCGTTGCCTGCCCAGACAACACCATAGCTCTTAAAAAACGACCGCAGGGTCGTTGCCTAGCCAGACAACAGTGGACTTCAAAAAAAAGCCGCTTATCATGGATCATGAATCATGAATCATGAATCATGAATCGCGAGCTGTTGTCTTGCTAGACAACAGACTACTCCCGCCCGTTTGGGCAATGCAAGAGGTTGGAGAAAAAAATGGATTTGGCCGGGTTCATCGCAACCATGCGTGAACGAAAAGAGCTGAGCTTTCGGGACTTAGAGAGGCGTGCAGGCGACCTGGATCACGCATATATCTGGAGATTGGAGAAGGGAGACCGGGCAGCACCGTCCGATGATGTTGTCATGCGGCTGAGCCAAGCGCTTGAGCTCGACGACAGAGAAAGCGATGTATTTCGATTGCTGGCCAAGTCAGTGACCGTCGAGAACGCGCTTTACCAGCTCATGATTTCCCGGATGGATATACCGTGGGAAGATTTTGAGGACGTCGCCACGATGAGCTTCCGAGGTGAGCGTCCAGACACCGAAGAGGCCTGGCTCAAGCGGATCGAACTTATTCAGCAGATGTAGCGACGAGGAGCTTCATGGACGAGAACGTTGTGATCTCACGAGCCAGGAAACTGTTGAAGGACGCTGGCATCAATACAGCACCTGTTGATGTAGAGGCGCTTGCTCTTCATCTGGGCTTCAAGGTTTCGTGCGTTGAACTCCCCGATGGTGAAGCGGGCAGCACTTTTGAAAGGCGCGGCCAGAAACACATCTGGGTCAACAAAAAGGATAGTTTGGTTCGACAGCGCTTCACCATCCTCCATGAAATTGCACACCATGTCCTTGAGCTGCCGTCTAGGCATGGTGAGATGGTGCCAGCTGAAGAGCTTGAACGCTTCACGGGGCGTCACCAAGAAGAGATTTCGTGCGACATCTTTGCTGCCGAGTGCCTGGTGCCCTGGTCAATGATCCAACCCATGGCGGAGGAAAGGAATTTCACCTTGGAGCATCTTGCCGAATTGGCTGATCACTTTCAGGCCTCCCGCTCGTGTATCGCTTCCAGGTTCGCTCAGGCTGCAGATGGTCACGTGGCGTTCGTCGTCGCGGAGGATGGCGTGGTCAAGTATTCGATTGGTTCGAAGGCGCTGCGCGATGCCAGGGTGTGGATCACCAAAGGAATTCCCCTTCCTCAAAACTCCGCCGCAGCCAAAGCGCACCGGGATGGAATAAGCGGCCTTCATGAGGTAGACATTGAGGGAACAGATTGGAGCACCAGCGATGATGCTCGGCGGTTCGCCTGCTACGAACAAGCCACTTATCACGCGCCGACCAGGCAGACTCAATCGATCCTGAATTTCGAAGAGCTCGATCCTCGCCCGGTGCCGAACGGCATTCGGGCGAAACACGATGACGATGATCTTCTGGAAGAACTAGATGGCCGCCCAGGTTGGTCTAAGTATAGATAACTGCATAAGCTCTAAGAGAGATGACCCCTAAAAACCCAGTAAATGATATTTCGCAGAGACTGCTTATTGGGATTTCTTTGCAAGCTTAACCTTACGCCTTACCGCCTGGTTAATTTTGTTCATCATGTCAGTTTGAGATTTCTGATCCGTCTCATCGCATTCAAGCACATCACTGGCATTGAACAAATCGACAAGCTCACTATCTTTTTTTCCGATAAACGCTAAAATTGTATCCCTACCATCAGTCATCCCTCTTATCGCACACATATGTATTCGAAAAAGAGAAACATCCCTGATCAGGACAATACAGAAAGGCAGCGCATCCAAAAGCTCCGACCGATAAAACTCATTTACCGGGTCATATAGATTAGCTTTCACCAGCGAAGAATGCATCAAAGACAATAATCTCTCAAGGAACTGCATCGTAGAGTGATGAACTGTTTCTGCAGTAATTACATCTAGCGCCCCACCAACCCATGACGTTTCACCTATCGCCTCAGGCATAAGCTGATCGCGCCTGAAGCACGATTCAGCCAATTGATTTCCCAGCTTCGTCAGTTCTCCTTCTTTTACAAGCTTTCTTACAGAAAGAGACTCATAGTCCATCTCATCCATAATTTCATTTTCATCCCCCAACAAAACGCTTTTTGGAGAAATACTACCATTGGCACTACGGTGCACTAAGGTGTAATTGGTTGCAACCCAGCCACGCCTTAGTTTTTCCAGTTGTTGATGACTAAGCTGACCTAGAATAATGATCAAGTATCTCTTATATTTTTCATTTACCTTACCAGCAGCAATAGCTCTGGCAAACTGACCATAGATACCCGACTTATCGTCCTCAACGTCGTCCAAACATATTTTCAGTAGCGCGTGATAATCCTCTACGTCCAGCAGATCGCCTATCAGAGTCGAATTACCACCCAATAACCCGCGATGAAAATCCTTCACTCTTTTTTCATTTCTTCTTTCCTGATACTTGCCGACATTATCGCCAACCACCTTCATCAGTTCATAAACAGCTTTAGCCTGGCTAGCGCCCGGAATCAAATCCAGCGAAAACTTAGTAAGTGCATCAACAGTTGATATTATTAAACTGTCACTCTCACTCTTCGACATTAAGAATCGCCCCTAGAATCTTTAAATCTATCAAATCACAAACTTACGGACTACATTCTTCCCATGACGACGCCCCACCTAGAGGTCATCATCTTGGGCATTTAGATGTGCTGCCAAGACGTCTCCATGGCACGCAGCAGGCTTGCAATGGCAAGCGATGACCTTACCCCTGATGCTGCTGAGGTTATGCTCAAAGTTTTCAGATGCCTTGAGGAAGCCACGACCGAAGTCGTAGGCAAATTTCCGAATGACCTCATCACGGTCTCCGTCCTGGCCTATCTGGTAAGGGTTGCCCCAGATAGTGCCTCGACCGATGTAGAAGTCGTAGAGGTCTCCCCGATCCTTGTTCACCACCAAGGTGAGCTGCAACGGGATTACCCGGGTTGGGATGGCAGCTAGGCGCAAGGCGTATCTCAAACCAGCAAAGCACTCGCGATCCTCAAAGAGAATCGCGTGCGTTGCTTTTTCGACGGCGCCGGCCTGATCTTCCACCAGCTCGAACGGTAAACCCTGCTCTTCCGCATAAGCGCTCACGTAGCCATTGGGATCGACCATGGCCAGGAGCTGAACCTCGGCAGACTGGCTGGTGTAGAATTGCACCTTCCTCTGCAGCTTCGAGAAGCAAAGGAATTCCTTCGGGTAGGCAATGAAGATGGTTTTGATATCACTCATACCAGATGCTTGACATCGATGGACGTATCGCCCCAATGCTCCTTCAGGTATTCAGTCACCAGTCGGCGATGGCATTGATGAGGTTGGTGCTCGCTGCAAAGCAAGCACCCCCCCTCCATCAAATCCTGGCGCACGTGCTTCTCTATATTGCGCTTCGCCAATAGGTTCATGAACTTCTCCTCGTACTGCTGCCAGGTGATGTCCTTTTTCTGGTAGGGCGAGAGGATCTCTTTGGTCGGAGCAAGGTCGGGCAGGTGCACGTAGTCGACGTCACAGATTTCCTTCAGGAAATACTTCAGATCGTCCCGCTTGGCGAAGCCAGAAAGCTGAGAGATGTTGTTCAGTCGGACGTCCACGACCCGCTTGGCCCCTGAAAGCTTGATCAATGAAAAGAAGCGTTCAGCCTTTTTTTCGGTGAAGCCGATAGTCAGAATTTTCATGATTATCCGTCAAAGAATGGCTGCCACGAGTTTGTAGGCGTAGCCAGTGTTGGGGTCGATATCACCTAGGCTCACCGTAAAATAAGTGATCCCTTCAGGTTGGTGAGTACCTGCACCAAGACCTATGAAATGACTCTCGGCAAGCTCGTCTGTGACGCTGAATGCATACTGAATCCTGTTGTACGAGAACGATGCACGAGCCTTGAGTCTGTGATTACCCCATTGGGCGCTTTCTGCTGAAACCCTAACAGAAACTCTGTCTGGCCGAATTAGGAAGAGCGATTGCCGACGAACGTTCAAGGATTCCGGGGGAACACGATCATTCACACCGCACCGACTGTGATGACCAGATTCCCAGAGTGTCTCGGGATGGTCTTCAAGTTGTGCGATATCGTTCAGACTCAATTGGCCCTGCGACGCCCACAAAGGTGGATGGCAGATAAGATGGTTTTCATGCTGGTAAGGATGATTCTGTAACCCGGAGAACGTCACTGTGGTCAGATCCCGAACCTGTGCTGTCCGACCATTAGCGTACGTACGTTCCGCATCCGAGATTGAGTCATGCTCACGATTGCTCACCGGGCGGATCCACGCCCCATGGTTCTCTCCTCCCCACAGCTTGCCAGCGATACAGCGGCCATATGGCTTTTTCGAGCTGGCCAAGCACACGAACTGGTGTGAGTACGGCATTTCGAAGCTCCTTCCTTGGTATCAATGCGCTATCACCATCCTGCTTGTATCTAGCGTCCTTAGCAAGAGCCTTCCCGTGGGCCTCCCGCCGATTTGCAGCCTCGTCCACGCACTTATTAATTTTAGTGGTAAAGCTCCGGCGCGCCATCTCCCCCCACACTCTTCAGCCAAGCCATGTTCGCTAAATCTCAGACGATCAGGCTAGGGTTGAGTGCTTTCCTTTGAATTCGCATATGAACGAGCCCCGTGGCCTAGGAATGCTCCAAACTTCCCCCTGTGACGCAACGACGCTCGATGCCAATAACGACGAAACTTACCTATCCCACAACGCATTACTGAACGCTCGGGTCATCGCCAGCATGTTTAAGTCGTGATCCGACAAGCCCATTTGGAGTTGCCGCTACGAGCTGTGTGTCACCGCAAATGTGACCCAATGAAAAAATTCGGGATCTTGATTCGTGTAGGTGATGCTATGTGGATAACCCCGAGACCGATCACCAGGCTCACTTTTTAGCAACTTAACTTGGCCTGCGCGCCAGTTGTAGCTAACGCCGTTTAGCAGACGATCTTTGGAGTGATTCAGCTCATTCAGCTCTATGTCGTCAGGCTGGCGTACAGACCACCTATCAGTTGCACTCAAAAACAGATAAGTGACATCCGTGAAGATTTCCACTATCTCTCTCGACGGGACGGTGAAGTCATGTTCAATGCTGTTTCTTGTACTGTTGAATTTCTCAAGAACGTCCGGAGCCGGTAGGCCGCACTTCTTCAGGTACTTAGAGAGGCGGTGAAACCCTCTCATATTATCAAGACTACCCGCACCGAAGCCAAGGCAGGCATCCTCCATACGCATGTGAAGAGCCCTTTTTGCGTTCGCTAGTGCGTTTATGAGGTGTCTTGGAGTGTCTCCATCCTTCAGGTCTGCTCGGGCATAGCTCAGGTAGTCTTCAGCCGAGGGAGATTCACGGCAAGCGAAACCAGACCACGTATAGGCCCCGACGTCATCTTCATGGATTTTTTGCGGATCAAACATCGAAAGCTCCATCAATGAACTCGGCCTAAAATCACGCCCTGGGTAGTGTTCAGGCTGGATAGGTCGTGTTCTTTCGCAATCGCGACAGCCCACCATCTAAAAGCCATGATGTCATGGCAGCATCAAACGTTCAAAACCACAGGACTTTCCTTAAGGCACCGGCGCCAAGCGCGAACCAAGCGCTATCTGGACAAAATGCAGCCTGCATTCTTCCGTGATGCGGATTGATGACCGTGGTCGTGACTGCCCTATCAGCGAGGAATTCATTATGATAGCCATTGAATTCGGCTCGTTCGGTCAGAAATGCACCGGCTAGGATCGCAAACGAGGGGGCTAAGAAGGATATGGCAGAGACACAGATTGAGTGGACAGACTCTACCTGGAATCCGGTAGCAGGCTGCTCCATCATTAGTGCCGGGTGCAAAAACTGCTATGCCATGGAAATGGCACGTCGGCTTGAAGCCATGGGCACCCCGAAGTACATGGGTTTGACCCGCAAAAAGAACAAGCGCATCGTCTGGAACGGCTCTATTGTCGAAGACCATGACTCCTTGGCGATTCCGTATCGCTGGAAGAAACCCCGCAAAGTTTTTGTGAACTCAATGAGCGACCTCTTCCATGAGAAGGTCAGTGACGAGTTCATTATTGCCGTGTGGAAGGTGATGCGAGAAACCCCGCATCACAACTATCAAATTCTGACCAAGCGCCCAGAGCGGATGAAACAGATCCTCAACGAAGTCATCACGGAGGTTCTACCCAACGTCTGGCTGGGCACGTCCATTGAAGATAAAGATGCCGCTGGACGTGTTCAGTTCCTGAAAGACACCCCTGCCCAGATCAGGTTCATCTCCTTCGAACCACTCATAGGGCCAGTAGGCAAAATCGATCTCACGCAGATTGACTGGGCGATTGTCGGCGGCGAAAGCGGGAATAAAGCGCGACCGGTGAAAGAAGGGTGGATTGATGAGATCTACACACAATGCCTAGAAAGTGGCACGGCGTTTTTCTTTAAACAATGGGGGACGTGGGGTAAAGATAATGTCCGCCGTTCGAAAAAAGCTAACGGTCGCGAATACCGTGGCAAAACCTGGGATGAGATGCCAGTAAAGCTGGTGGGCATGTCCTAGTGGAACTACCGTAGCCTGACAAGGAATATCCATGGCTAAGAAGAAGTATGATTGGGAAGAAGGTGCAGTTCTTGAAGAGCACTCAAGGAAGAAGCATCAAATACTTCGCGATTATTTTTATCAGTACGTGATCACACGGTGCAAGCACCCGCAGGTCAGAAAATTTCGCCTGGCTGTAGTAGACGGCTTCAGTGGCGCAGGCCGATATCAATGCGGCACTGCCGGTTCACCCATAATTTTTGTGGAAGAGCTGAATCGAGCGTTAACTGACATCAACACCTACAGGGCAGTTAACAATCTACCCCTCGTGGATATCGAGTGTAGCCTTTTCCTGAATGACGCCGAGCGGATGGCAATCGGCATTCTGGAAGGAGTCTTGAATCCAATTATCCTTCACCATAGCATCTCGAATAGCCGGCTCAAAATCCAAACCCGCTACTCGACCGAGTTGTTCGAACATGCTTATCCAAGAATCAAAGCTCAGATCAAATCAGAAAAATACCCGAACATAATCTTCAACCTAGATCAATGTGGGCACAGTCATGTTGACACTGCGACCTTGATAGACATGATGAATCTGAATGAATCGGTGGAGGTTTTCTACACTTTCGTCATCTCATCTCTACTGGCCTTCCTGAAGCAGCACGATCCAAAAACGCTGTCGAACCAATTGGCATACTTGCAGCTGAGCAGCCGGGACTTCGAGATTCTTGAAGAGAAGCAATCGAAGACAGCATGGCTCGGAGTGGCGGAAAACATCGTCTTCGAAAACTTCAAGAAATGTGCAAAATTTGTCAGCCCTTTTTCAATCAACAACCCTAGTGGTTGGCGATATTGGCTGATACACCTCGCCAATTCGTATCGTGCTCGCCAGGTTTACAATGACCGGCTGCACCAAAATAGCGAGACTCAGGCTCATTTCGGCAGATCTGGCCTTGGCATGCTCGCGCATGACCCTAGCGAAGGTAAGACGCTTTACCTCTTCAATGAGTCGGCGAGAGAACAAGCAAAAGACCAGCTGAAGGAGGACATTCCAAAATTCCTCCACGACTCGGTACCATCTTTATCCGTGAAGGATTTTTTCGAAAGGATTTATAACAATACTCCAGCCCATAGCGATGATATCAATACTGCGCTACTAGGTAGCACCGAGATCGAGATTCACACCGCTACCGGTGGAACGAGACGAAAGGCCAGCCAAATCCATACTTCAGATATCATCGCTTTCAAGAAGCAACGAAGCTTCTTCTTTACCAAATGAAGTCGAGTCGGACATGGAACAGCCTAATGGGGTCGACGACCATCGAGTCGTCCGTCACATCACCTAGCCAAATCCAAGGCAAATGCCAATCCACATAAGATGGCCCCGCCGGCCCCTGTGACAGCTTGATCGTCTATCTTCACCACATATCTACACTTCACATCGCCCAAGAGTTCTTAAAAGATCCTGATGGATTAGGCTGATTGATCTTGTAACTCGAATATCGGCCCGGTACTAACGAGCGTAGCCCTCATGGCCCAACCGCTTTTCGACTTTGACCTCAAACGCGTCTCGCACAAGCACTACATAACAGGGAAAGCCGCCATCAACTTCCCTCATCCTGGAAGCACCACAGGTGGGTGGCATTTCCTTTCCTATTTTGATCGGGAATCCGGGGAGGCCAAGGTGTCGTTGGCAGGTATCCATTATCCTGACACCACAGCCTACTTTGGTGACCTTGGCATCATTGACGTGACCGATGAACTAGCAAAGCGTGGATGGTCTGCGGATAGCCATCGCCTGTTCATGGCAGATCACTACAGAGCCGCTGCGGATATGGTATTGAGATGGGCGCTGAGCGAGTCCAACCACTGCAGCGTCGAGATTGATGATTGGTTCCCCTCACGTGCGGAAAGACAGCGACTGCTTGAGACTCTAGCTTCAGCAAGGTCACAGCTTTCCAAGGTTGGCCGATGGCAAAAAGTGGAAGCGTGGCTGCGTACGCAAACCTTCAGCTAGGGTCGTCGCTAGAGCTGGATGGGGCATGGTGCCGGTGCTAAGTAATGCGTCGGCCCCAAGGGCCCCAGGCCGGTGGATTTTCGACGATATCAATCGATGTGCTGAGCTCGTCCTGCATGCGCTCGAAAACCCTGTCGAGAGTCGGATGGGCTTTTGACTCCCTCAATGCGCTAACCAGTTGGAGCAGCTCGCGGCCCTGCGCTAAAGACATCTGGACGTCGCAGTAGACAGTGTCGTCATCGTCTGTCATTCCCATCGAAAAATCCTCGCAGTATGGTCTTGGCCTCTATTCCCACCACCAGCATTAGGCCGTGCCCCTTCGGGGAGGGGCTGTCGTAAACCGAGCCTGGGCGCAAGCGCCGCCATCTCGGCCCTTCGGGCGTCCATCCCACACGTCTGCGCGCTCCGCTTGCCATTCTATCCAGCCAAGTAATCAGTTGCCTTCGGTTCGAGCGGTCACACAAGCTGAACTTCATCCAGACCTCAATGGACTCATCGCTTTCGCATAGCTGAGGGTGTCCACCCCTTTTGATAGTTCAAGCTTCGAAAAAAGCACGACAGGCGTTCATCAAAACAGTTGCGTCATTTAGAGCTCGGTGATGCCTGGCTGTCGGCAGTCGCCGGTAGATTTCACTGGCAGCCTCCCGGCCCACAAAAACCTCCAAAGGCTTCAACTCGAAGGTGGGCATCAGATCTGCGGCCTCGAAAAGCACATCGAACCAAAAACTGTCTTGAGGTGAGTCGCTGCAAAGCACCTGCCCTGAAAACAGCTCATTCATACGTTTCGCCACAGCGACCGGGGTATCACCTAGCTGATGCAAATGATCTTGGCAGAGACCATGCATATCTTGCGCATCAAACGACCAGTGCGTCCAGTAACGGGCTGGCTTGATCAGCGAGCTGAAAGAGGTCTCACGCGACACGACAGCTACTTCGATAGGATAGCTATCAGGTGCTATTCCAGAGGCTTCAAAATCAATAAAAAAAGAAGGCCGTTCCACTGTGCTGCTCCTGTATTGAGGGTGCGACTTCACTAGGCTACACCGACTGCTTGTGTGCTTGTGCCGCCATCGCTCGAACCAGCCGCTCTAGCTGGTAGGAGCCTGTGCAGCTCGGTGATTTTTCACATGCTGCATCTCACGCTGCCATTCAGTCAGAAATTTATCCCAGTCTGTGGCGTAGGGGCCGTCAGGAACTCTGGTCGACGCGATGCTTGCTTGGTGGAAACGCTCTCTCCAGGGTTGCGGAATAGTCTGCTCCAAAATGATGTCGATTCCGGAGTTATGGTGCATAAACGAGACAGAGTTACGAACCTCAACGAGTTCGAGTGGCTTATCGCTACAGGGGGTGTCGTTTCGCTCTTGGTCATAGAGATCATTGAGGAGGGGAAGGACGTCGGATGCACTGGGATCACCAGGGTGGAAGGTGGCAAGCGCCCACAGAACTCGTCGCTTAAGTCTCTCACGCTCGAGGAGTAAATCGCAGGTCATTTCAACCTCATTTTTTCACAAAGATAGACGGTGGTTATGGCGTGCCGCCTTCGGCGGATGTGTTCGCCATCCGCTTACGTAGCGTTTGCCGGGCAGAGCCTATCAAATAGCTCGCGATCCCGAGCGTCTGCTCATTGAAGAGCGCGCCGCAGCTCTCTCAGCCGCAGGCTATCCGCTGCCAGATGACGATTCGGCTATGTACGCCGAACAACGGTTGCAGGAGGCTAAAGCGGCTATAAGCCTATCGTCACCACACCCTTCTGGTAGAAAACTGTAACGGGTGGGCGAGGGGAGTGACGTTAGTAAGAGGTGTCACCTGACTGGAGAAATCCCTACAAGTATAACGACGGAAAATTCGGCAAAACGGAGGCTATTCTTTCGCTTCGCGTTTTTTCGGATAGGTAAGCTTGCTTCCCACTAGCTCGGCAGAAGGAGTCGGTACCGCCTTCGTGGACTTGCCAATGTCCATAATGTGAAAGACCTCCGCCCCTCGGTTCAGCAGGTAGTCAGCGACTATACGACGATGGCATCGCCACCAGACCGCTTCCGCGCACATGATGGCGCAACGCTTAGTGTCGCTCAGCTTCAACAATTGATGCAAACCGTCTTCAAACTCATCCGAGAAAGCGTAGTCAGCGTAGTTGTGGAAGCTTCTATTTTCCCAAAATGCATTGATGTCATCCGGGACGTTTTTGGATTTTTTTCGCAATCCGCCTAAGCTCTCGATCTGGTAATGCAAGATTTCAGATTTGGCTAATAACTCTGGCAACACATCCAAGTTGTACTGAGGATTCGTCCGGGAGCGAGGCACAGTCCGGATGTCTACCACGGCGTCAACATCGAAGCTCTGGAGCATCTGGACGAAGACATTGATAGGCTTTGTCGAATGACCCACAGTAAAGACTACTTTGTTCATAACCTCCTCCTATGTGCGTCTTGCAGGAATAGTTTCGAAGTAAAGGATTCAAAAAAAGAGATGCTGAGCTACGCCTCGCAACGGTTGCGGCACTACCTCATGCCCAACCCGAACTCGCTGCTACGCTCAGACAATTTCAAGGATAGAGGGAGCTCATGACAAGCGAATATTCGTTATCGAACGTGCTGGAAGGATATCAAATCAGCTCGCCTTGGAGGCTGCACTGATGGAATTAACGCTCCATGTCGAAGCCCAAGGTAGCGGTGAAGTTGGAGATAGGTTCGAAGCGTTTTGTGGGCCATCGGTGAGAATGCCGGGCACATTAAACAGGGTTTAGCGCGGCTTTAAAATGCTACGCGAGCGTAGGCTTTTCCGCTTCCCCCAAGCTCAGTGATCGCTCCTTGTTTTTCGATGCTGCCTGAGAGTGTTGCGTTTTTATCGATTTGATCCCAAATCGGTGCGCATTCATCCATGTTGCCTGGTCGGACGCGATCATGGCTCTAGGACGGGACGGTTAGCATCAACCCTGCCAACCTGACACATGAGCACTGCTCGGCCCACAGACATCGAACATGCCGACAGGAATCCGGGAGACCGAGCAATCCGTCGTGGAAAAAAAGACATAGAGAAATCACCGGCAGCTACGCGATAGATATTGGCGAGCCGCATTGCTAGCGTTCGCCATAGTCATTTCAAAGTAATCGGAGTAGGTTTTGCACTCCGCTCGCCCTGACAACGGGGAAAAAACGATGCTGGGTAAAGCAAGCAATCGGTAGGCTAGAACTCCATGGAAAAGCCCCAGTTCGACGAAAACTTTGCTCGTGTATCTCGCGATAACTATGTCACTGGTAAAGCTGCCCTCAACTTCCCACATTTTGGGAAGACAACTGGGGGATGGCATTTTCTTTCTTATTTCGACCGTGAAACCGGGGTAGCAAAGGTGTCCCTGGCCGGAGTCCATTATCCGGACACGACAGCTTTTTTTGGCAAAACCGGGATCTTTGATGTGACGGATCGGTTCGCTGAGCGCGGTTGGGAGCTGGAGGGCAAACGCCTGTTTATGGCAGACCATTACAGGGCCGCCGGGGACATGATCATCAAATGGACTCTCAGCGATTCTGACTATTGCAACGTTGAAATCTCAGATTGGTTTCCTACACATGCGGAACGGCAGAAGCTTTTCGCGTTGTTGAATTTAGGAAAACAGAGACTATCCGAGCTAGGTCGCCAGCAAAGACTGGAAGTTTGGCTAAGCTCTCAGTAGCCCACCAGCAAGGTCGAACAGACGGGCACCTAAAGCAGTGTTCACAGGTAAGGAACGGAAACGCGCAAGTGTCAGTTTACTGATCATGATGGTTCAAAGTGCACTGGAAGCGATTAACCAGCGGCGCGGGCGACCGCAGCAGGCGGCATGCAAAAAACTGACAAAGTGGAAATTAGCGGTGACTTGGAAGCCTTTTGGCGAACAGCTCCAGCAACGCCGGCCTGGGCGGATTTATCTGACCCGCGCTGCGTAAGCGCTCGTAGTCACCATGACGGGAAGAGTGCAATCCTCAGCGGCACCAGTATTCCTGAATTAAGCTACTGCGAACTGGATGATGGCCACTCCAATCAAGGGAAACGGCGTCTGGAGCAAGTTAAATATGTGTCACTTGGAAAGGGCAGTCTCAAACGACAGCAATAGCAACCGACGAGCTACGTCCCCATATTGGCGAAGCGCACTTTCGGGACGGTGAGACAGTTCAGCTTCCTACTCGATTCCGTCCTTGAGCCTTAGCGCTGTAAAGCAAACGGTCAGCTTTGATCAGAAATTCTTTCTGATTCTCCTCTCCTGTTTTAGCAGTCGAAACTACACCTGAGCTTATGGTGACTATGCCGAATGGGCTCGCTGAATGTTGAATTTTTGCACACAACAAGGAAAGCCTAATGTTCTCTGCAACCACAACCGCACCTGCGAGTTCAGTGTCCGGAAGCAGAACTACAAATTCTTCTCCACCGTAGCGAGCAGCGATATCACCTGGCCTATTGACGTTAGCTGCAATAAGGTTCGCTACGCGCACAAGGCAATCATCACCACTTAAATGGCCGTAATGATCATTATATTGCTTGAACAAATCTATATCCAAAAGGATTACGGATATGCTTGTCTGATTTCTCGTGGCACGCTTCCACTCTTTATCCATAGCCAAGTCAAAATTTCTCCTATTGGCTAGAGAAGTGAGACCATCTGTATGGGCTATCACCTCTAGCTCTTTTCGGATTGCTTTGAGCTCACGCTCTGCAACAAGCAGCTGTTGGATCTGCCGATATAGCAAGTTACCTAAAAACGCCAAAGCCAATATGATGGAGCCTACCAGTGCAACCGATTGGTAAACATATGACCACCAAGGAGCGAATACATGCTCGTACGACACCCCGGCTGCTGCGACGATAGGCAGACCAGCCAAGCGACGATAGGCGTAGATCCGCTCAATGCCATCTACAATGGATTTGATAATTGCAGTACCGCTATCGCTCTGGGGTAAGTAGCGGCTAAAAATCTCACCCTTGGAAAGATTGGTCGTCATCAACGCTGCTACTGTCGGGCGTCGGGCAAGAAGTTCTCCATTATCGAGTGCTAGGAAAATTACTCCTGCGTCGTCAACGTCCATGCGTTTGAAAAAGCTTTGGAAATATGAAACCGGAACCGTGGCTAACGCAACTCCTGCAAATGCTCCATCGGCTGTTTCGATACGCCGACTGATAGGGATCACCATCTCGCCAGTCGTTCGACTTTCGACTATGGAGCCGATGTGGATGGACTGATCATCGTGCTCACGGTGATAAACGAAGTATGCTCGGTCGCTGTTGTTTTTGGTGTGTAGGCCTTCCGAAAACGAATTCGCCATCCAGTTGCCGTGAGCATCGAAGATGAAAAGCCCTTGAACACCTTCAATATTATTCACCTGTCGGGCCATCAGCTTCGCCAATCGCTCTTGTTGGTCAGGGCCGCTTCCATCGTGCGCTACACGCTCAGCCAGATCTCGCAAAGTATTGTCGGCCTGCAGCATCGTGTCACGGGCCTGCTGTTCAGCGGCAAGTACGATGTTCGAAACAGTTATTTTGGCCGCGTCTACTCGCTCACCGGACGACTGCGCCATCTGCCAAGCAGTAGCAAGGATCAACGAAAAACAGACCAGAAGAATGAAACCTATCAGCGAAAGGGACAACGCTTTAGGTGTCAGCCTTGTGTAGATCGGTAAGGAGAGCGTCATGTGCGCGTCGTCAAATTGGCGGTGGGCTTAACAGAGCAATCTTCATACCGTACATCTAAAGAAAGATCAAAGCATTCGCCGGTTGGTTCTGAGCACCCCGGGACGCAGCGCACATCGCCAGAGCGTAGAAAATTCGATGGCTCCTGCACTTTGTGAAACGCCGGACAAAACCCAAACGGTCTATCCTGATGCTTGCGAAGATCGACCAACTCACCTCCTTTGTCTGGTGAAGATATTTCAGCCAGTTTCGCAGGGCCGCCAATGTGCAATGGTGGCGGGGATGTTCGTTTGGGGTTCTACGCCAATCACTGCCACCCAAGGCTTGTCATTATCTCGCGTCGGCAGGGTGTGTCGATCTGAGCCGGCACTTTTTTGATATAGTCGCGCGCATGCTCACGTACTTCTCCGCATAAGCCTGCAAGATAGGCAATAGCGTCTTCGGCTGCGGGAACTAAACCTTCAATGCCGCCGAACCTTGGTGGCAATCCAGTCCAGATTACCGCGTCCAATTGGCGGGGGATCGCCCATTCAGCAATGACCCCCGCTACGGTCTTCCCAACCACGAAACTACCGATGCCATCCTCCCGATCTTGAGGTACCCCCTCCCGAATTCTAAGGGCCTCGCGTGCCTCATCAAGGTTGTCCAGATCCAGTATCGCCCAAAGCACTGTGCACCCAGGCGCATTCGCGCATATGGCCGTCGTAAGATCGCCGTTGTCACTGATTCGCGCGAACTCGATGGGCAACACGGGGCCATCCATAAACCACTTGCTCGCGAGCGGTAAGGTATCCGGTTTCCAAATCAAAGATCCCCATCCTAGACATGCAATGACCATCATCAGCACCTGTAGTTGAAGCGAAGTCCATTTGGGATGACCGAGACTTCAGGTCGGTTGCTTGCATAGCAGTGCCAGCGAAATGCGCGCCGCAACCATTTTCATGTGCCCGGTTCAGCCTTTTGTTTTTCTAGGATCTGCTGATCGAGGAAATGTACGCTCCTCTTGGATCGTGCCGTCCTCTTTGTGGATTTTGAGAGAAGCTGTCTTGCCCTGAAGAAATTCGCTCGCTATCTCGGTAATTTCTGCTTTGGTGGATGCGGACTTGGAGGCGCGTTGCGCGCCCTCTTTGACGAGCTCCCAGAGCTTTTCCGCTTTTTTGATGTGATAGTTATCCATTGGCTCACCTCTGACATGACGATCAATACCTGTCAGGTTGACCCTAGGAGAACCGAAGAGTTTGAAAGGATTGGCGGCATTCTGGTTGCTTACGGAAATCCTCTTGAGCTTTCTCGGGACGTGGGCCAAACGCCCGAAGCATGGGGCTGTAGCCGCTACATAGCAGTAAGAGCTTTAGCATGACAAAGATTAAACAGTCTTAATTCGCTGCAAACGTTGCTTACCAGCGCGGTTAGCGATCTCCGGCGCTGAGCCTTCACCGTTCTGCTGCTAGCAAAGAAATTCGCGTATCAAGCCAGCAGTTCGCCTGGCACTGGTCACTACGAAAAAATGCCCCTCGCCCTTAAGCACGCGGAGTTCGGATCGTGGAATTGAGCGTTTCAGGATGTGCGCGTTGTAGGGCTGTACCAGGGTGTCACGGTCGCCGATCAGAATAAGCGTGCGCGAGCGCAGACGGAATAACCGCAGCAGACTTGTCCAGCCTACCAAAGCGGCTAACTGGTGATGATACGTTCGCAGGCGTACGGTTAGCATTCGCTTTACAACACCGAAACGCAGCAGCGCCTGTGTCGAATTGACTGAACCATCTCGTTTCCTCTGTTTGGCGCCTGCGCTCCGAACTCAAGGATGTCAGCGGGCCTCATCAGTAGAACCGGGCCCGCAGAAGTTGCCGCCAGAATAAGCCGTCGTACCATGGTTGGATGACGAAGAGCCAACTCTTGCGCCAATGCACCGCCCCAACTCACGCCGAATACATCAACATGGTCGATACCTAATTGTTTGAGCATTTCGGCGATCAGATCGGCATGACTTGGCAATCGCATCGGCCAGCGGGGCATTTGCGATTTGCCGACACCAGGCACGTCCAACGTGATCGTTGTGTAGTCACCTAGTTCGTTGCGCAGAGCATCGAAGGTTTTAATCAAACCTCCCAGACCGTTGAGTAGGAGTAGCGGTGGGCCTTGGCCGGCGATTGAGACATTCACCTGCAAGTCTTTAACGGTCATCATTCTGCGCGGCATGGACACCTCATCCGTCATCCGTGAAGCAGTGTAGACGAGCAGTTATGAGGCGTTCGAACCACCGCCCGACCTCCTAACATCTCGATATTTATGCAGGCCCAACACATTCTGATAAAGGTTTCACACGCTGGGTAATCATGCAATTCAGGGCCACGATCTTAGGTAGAGGAACCCTCATCCGTGCCGGGCGCCTAACTGTTGAACTCCTCAGCTTGAGAAAGACAAAATGCATATGTCCGAGGCAACGCAAATCATGGAAGCGCTTTCGACCAATGAAGTAAACGTAAAGCTCGCTGAGGGGTGGTCACTAATATCTGTTGTTGTGACAACACATCCTAATGGTCAGCTCCATCCCTGCTACGTTCTCGGCAAATCGAACCCCATATCCGACGATGAGAAGCCTGACTGATCAGCCTGGCATCCAAGCAGCACTTCGGCTCACGATAATGTATTGAGAGGATAATTTGTCTTATTGGGATTGGATTCAGTGGCCAGCGATGGTCGTCACCGTCCTGGCCGCATGGCTCATCGGATCGCAGCGGCCCAGAAGACGAATGACCGGGTTTGTGTGCTTCAGCGTTAGCAACGTCTTGTGGGTCATCTGGGGCGCCTACGCAGGCGCTTATGCATTGATCGTATTGCAGGTTTGCCTTTTTCTGATGAATCTTCGCGGATTAAGAAAAAATTCGAAGAGCTAAGAAAGCTTGACTCAGGAATGACGGTGCCCGTCGAAGTTTTTTTTGAATCCTCGGGCATTCATGCCCAACAGCACGCATTCAAGAACAATCAGCGCATAGGCCTCGGCATGAAGTCCCCAAGCCACCCAAAGCGCATTGCTTAGGATGAACCCCCAAAAAGCGATCATCCGGCGGTAAGCTCGTTGCGAGCCGATGAACCAGGCTGAGATGACTGTGACAGCCATCGCTGGCCATTGAATCAAATCGATGTAATCCATGTGCGCTCCGCATTTTGAAAGTGCATCCTTGCACCAGCATGTTCTGCAATAATCTACCAGACCATCACTCAAGCCTGATGTTCTCTGAAGGTTGCTACACAAGGTTGTTCAGGCTCGCGCGTACCAATGCCAGGCGCTGAAATCGACCGTATAAAGACTTCATTGACGATCAACCCGAGGCGTTATTCATGTCCGGCGCACCCTGCTTCCGAGACCTACCTGAACCCTATTTCTCGCAATCACTTTCACATTTGAATGAAATTCAAAATGCGCCTAATCGGCATAGGCTGTTTGAGGCGTTGGACTTGGGCCTCAACTTCCTTCGTGAGCTCAGCGCCCGAGGGCTTATAAGCCCAGAGGATTCGGTTGATGCCGGACGGTTATGGGGTGACTCAGCGGACAAACGCCTGCGTGCTCTTCCAGAACTAGGCTCTGCAGCTCCAATCCACCCCTTCGCAAAAAGTGCGGATTCTAATCCGGCTATGGATATGGCCACCCGGTCGGCGTTGGAACATCTGCTGGCATTGGCTGAGCGGGACACCACGCAATCGAGCAAGGTGGCAAATTTTCTTTTGGCTTGGTGGAACGCGCCCGAGAACGGCGGTTTTGACTTCGCTGACCTTTATGGTCTGAACCAACAAACCGCCTCTTGCTGCGGGGTAGTATTTAGCTGGATCGCTCAAAACGGAGCAACTCCTGAAGCAATCGGATATGCCCCACGTTTCCGAGCATTGGCGTTGAAATGGCACGGGATCAAGTAGCATCGCTTCCGGCGCTTTGCAATCAAAGTGGTCAGCTCACCAGCGTACCCTCAACGCAGCCGCTGAAGTGTCTGAGCGATGCGAGAAGACGAACGCAATTCGGCTTCTTTTCTCAAGTCGGACGTAACGAGGTAAGCAATGCTCGAAGAGTAGCCTTATGACTTTCGAGTCCATCGCTTGCAAGTTCGTATTCTCGTAACGCGCCCTTGCGCCCGGCATCTTTGCTGCTCTGCATGAGCCGCCCCAGGAGCAACTGCTTTTCATGCAAGGCTCTAATGGCCACCCAGAGTGCCTCCTCAATCGTTTCATTCTGGGCTTGGAACAATGCGGCGGCGGTATAGGCATGACCGGTATGGCAGCGAAACCGTGGAGAGGATGCGGCTACTTCCCACAGAGCGCCTCCGCATTCCGGACAGGACATGCCTGCGACCTGGCCGATCTCATTTAGCGCGCAGGAACCACCTTTACTGAAATCCTCAGCCAGATCATTCTCCGTAGCGAATGGCTCGATACGGTTTGATGCAGAAGATGCTGTCGTCTCAGATGTACGTTGATTGATGATCTGTACTAGCCTCTTCGCCAACTCAGTAAGCGGCAGGCATCCGTCCACACTCACATGCCGGAGAGCATTCGTCGGCATTGAGGGTGCTTCGGCAGTCTCAGGATCTTGTACGAAGGCCAGTCCGCCATATGCCTTTATCGCCTGAAGCCCCACTACACCATCATCAAGCTCGCCGGTCATCAACACCCCTATGGCATTACTTCCATAGCTAATGGCAGCCGATCTAAACATCGGATCAATCGCAGGCCGCGAGTGGTTTTCCTTGGCGCTTCGAGTGATCTGAATAGCTCCTTTTTTGACAAGGAGATGCTTATCGGGAGGGGCTATGTATACACGACCCGTCACTACCTGCTCTTGGCTCAAAGCGAAGCCGACGGGCAATTGGCTCGACTGGGTTAGAAGGCTAGGGAGAGCACTAGGTTGGTCTCCGATGTGCATCGTGACGAAGACAGCCGCATTAAAATCAGACGGAAGCTCGGCAAGAAACTCACGCAGTGCAGCGAGTCCGCCGCTGGACGTTCCGATGACTATAACTGGGTGGTTGTGGTTTTCTTGCTGCATGGATCGATCCTGGTTGCTAGCTGTCGCACGCTCGAATTTGACTCATCTGCCTCAACTAATTCGCGATAAGTGCTTGCCGATCTTCCCCGGTGATGCCCTTACCCTGTTCCTAGTTTCGATAGATACCTCTGAAGGAAGGTTCGAAAAATTGAGCAATGTTTGATCTAGATCAAGGGATTGCTACGCAGCATTCATAGCCTCAAGCGCACAACTGGAGATGAATTCCATGCTAGCGCAGGAGATCAGAACGCGAGGCGCCACACGCTCTTCAATACGCTGCGAGGACATCTGTGGGGACTTGACCTGCGTCGAGCGTCCCGGGAGCTCCACGCGTTTTCACGGCACACGCGGCATTTTCGCTTACACTCATGCACCGTTCCGTTTGTTTGGTCGGTCGGGCTCTCTGTTTAGAGGAGGATTGTTTGAACGTAAATTGGGAAGGATTGCTGCCGATTCGCGGCGAGGTCATCGTCATTGAGGACGACCCAACTCTGCAGTCGCTCATGACCGATATCATGGATGAGATTGGTGCGAAGACTGTCCCGTTCGCGACAGCGGATGATGCGTTGACCTACCTGCTCGAAGCACATGGTGAATGCGTCCTTGTGATCGCCGATCACGGCGTCCCCGGCCAAGTCCAAGGCATCGAGTTCATACAGATGGTCAAAGGCAGATGGCCTCACATCGCTGCGATACTTACCTCGGGTTATCTGATCGAGAGCACCGAAGTGCCAGCTCAAACTATTTACCTGCACAAGCCTTGGTCGCTGGATGAGATGGTTGTGGCAGTGGCGGAGCTTCTGCAGCCCGGAAACCCCATAAGTAAACGCTAAGCCTGGCTTCGAAATCGTGAGGCCATGCCGGATTTGGTTGGTGCTCAGCGGATGAAGCTGGATCTCCACTGCCCTGAATCAATACAAGGGGTGAAGTCCCTGAATTTTTTGAATTTTTCCGCGATCGATGACTCCGTTAGATCAGAGCAGACGGAGTAAGTCATGGAAAACAACCTATTCGTCATCAATTACAAGCTTCACGGTGTGCCCAAGTCCTTCATCATCCGTAGCAAATCGATGCAAAACGCTGATGCCTGGCACTGGGCTAGTTGCGATGCGGGTGTAGCACCCATTCCCAGACCTGGTCGCCCGCCGCTGAAGATGGTGTCCAAACCTCAAGCCGAAAGATTTGGCATTACCGATGTCACCTGGCGAGCCAGCTCAACGTAGCAGTGCGTGGTATGGCGCGGGCTATTGATGAATCCGCTTCATGTCGTAACAGCCCGCAAAGTCCGATTATCCGCTGAATATTCCGACATCAGCTTTTGAAACCAACGCTGATTCGATCCGTCGTCCACTCTGAAAATACAATCGAGGTCACGATGTCGCCTTTCGATATCCAGCGGATGCTGATAGACGAATTTCCCTTAACGTTTTTGCTGGAGGTAGGTTTCAGGGCCACTTTCGCGTTCCTCGCAGTGTTTCTTTTTTTGAAATCCAGCGGTCGACGAGGGATCAGACAGCTTTCACTTTTTGAGCTGGTCGTGATTCTGACATTAGGCTCAGCGGCAGGAGACGTGTCTTTCTACCATGACGTTCCGCTATTGCCGGTTGCAGTGGTCTTTCTCACGCTCCTGCTTCTGTACCGGCTTACCGTTCTGGTGATGACGAAGAGCAAGAAGTTCGAAGCCTGGATGGATGGGCTTCCGGTAACGGTCATTCGTGACGGTCTCTACGAGCTCAAGTCTTTAGAAACGTTGAACATCTCATCTAACGAATTGCTGATGGAGTTACGACAGCAAGGGGTTGAACATCTCGGACAAGTAAGGCTTGGGCTCGTTGAGACCGACGGCGACGTCAGCCTTTATTTTTTCGAACAGAAAGATCTGCGCCCTGGGCTGTCCGTCCTGCCATTAGAGCATCGTGCCGAGTTTGAAACTGCGCCTGCATCGGGTTCGTATTGCTGCGTAAATTGCGGTTTCCCCCAGCACATGGTGGAGGCTCAACGAGCAGACTGCCCTCGGTGCAACCACAGCATTTGGTCAACTGCCCTCAACAGTCCACGCTGTCGGTGACGCGTCCCGCAATGTCGGTCGCCCTTACAGCACGCGCAACGCTGCGACTCCGCGCCCGACGTAAAAAAGAGCCCCGTAGGGCTCTCTTATCTCAACGCATAATTATTTGGTTAGCCATGACTCAACGGTTTCAGAACCGTGCTCCGCTTTCCAGTCTTTGAGGCCACGATGGTTACCGCCCTTGGTTTCGATTACTTCACCAGTGTGCGGATTTTTCTAGGTCTTGACTTGGCGGGGCTTGCGCCGCCCAAAGTTTGATTGGACAGCGGGTTCGCGACGACCAGCTCGTGGGTCAAGCACGTTGATTACGTCTTTCAGGCTGTAACCGTATTCGCAAGGAGATCACGCAGCTTAGTCTCAAACTCAATTTCTTTTTTAAGATCAGCGTCACCTTTTAGCGCTTCCAACGCCTTGAGTTGTTCTGCGAGATGTCTTTCTAATTGGCGGTATTCTGCGAGCTTGGACATGGACATTCTCTTTGGACGGTTGGTGAAGGTCTTTATGAAATAATATCTCAGATTTATAGATGGATAATCTAGCGATGATCATCACTGCGTGCAGAATCAACCTTAATCTGGCCCGATTCACCTAACGTGCGGTATTGCTCACGAAGTTTTCTGAGTTCACTCGATCCCATTTGCTCCAAACCGAGCGTGGCATTCTGCGCATCGTGAGTAGCTCGTATAAGCTCATCAATCTTCAGATGCAGGATGTCGTTGTCACGGTTCTGGGTGTTCTGAATCAGGAACACCATCAGGAAAGTAATGATTGTGGTCGATGTATTGATGATGAGCTGCCATGTATCGTTGTAGTGGAAGTATGGGCCGGTCGCCGCCCAGGCGATGATCAACAAAATTGCGCTCAAAAACGTCTTCGGGCTGCCAGCCCAATTGGATAGCGATTGGCAGAAAAGGGAAAATCTCATAACACACACTCTGGATGAACACAGTCTGTTGACCGCATAGAAGCCAGAAATACTTTATTACATTTTAACCGTCTGTCGGTTTCGAGTTTCCCGCACGGCCTTCCTTCAGCACTAACAAAATTTGAACGCCTGATTCCACCGACTGGTCATTTCTTCATGCAGCCCACATGCGTGGACATGCAAATGACGCGTCTCGACACCGAGACTTATACAGTGGAGAGGAGAAATAAGATGGCTAGAAAAACTGTTGAAGACCTGTTTATCCACGAACTTTCCGATATTTATAGCGCTGAGAAACAGATCACTCGCGCCCTCCCCCGCATGGCACGCGCGGCGACCAATCCTCTCTTGGCTGAAGCCTTCAATGCGCACCTGGAGGAAACCCAAGGACAGATTGAGCGGATTGACCAGCTCGTCGAATTGACTGGCTTAAAGCTCAAGCGCATGAAGTGCGTAGCGATGGAGGGACTGGTCGAAGAATCGAAAGAGCTTTTGGAGGAAATCGAGAAAGGTGCCGTTCTCGATGCGGGACTTATTGGCGCCGCGCAAAAGGTCGAGCACTACGAGATCGCCAGTTACGGCACGTTGATCGCTATGGCGAAGCACTTGAACTTGACTGATGCTGCCAAGCTCCTCAGCGCAACACTTGCCGAAGAGAAAGCTACGGACGACAAACTGTCGAAGATCGCCGAGCAAGGTGGTAATCAAGCGGCAACCATGGAATCAAAGTAACGCACGACCTGGTGACATGGGCGAAGTTGTGAAAACAACATCGCCCTTTTTTCTACAGCGTTCTTTAAGAGACTCTTCCCCCTCACCTTGGCTGTTCGCCGCCGCCAGCGGCCTCAGCGCGCCCCGTGGACGCATGCATAACATGTCAGCAGCACGGACGCGCTGGACGCCAACACCGACGTGCGACGAAACCTTTCGTGGCTCATAGGTAAGTGCTGGCAGTGCTAGCCGCGTTTCATTTGCGGTGATCAACATTCAGCTAATGCACAAGCATTCGCCCTATCCCTTCCCGTCAGAAAAAGACGATATCTCGGGAAAATTAATCGTAAACGTTGTGCCCTCGTCGGCAGTCGAGTGCACAGCGATATCGCCACCATGGGCCAAAGCGATTTCCCGGACTATGAAGAGGCCAAGCCCCACGCTACGGTTCTGACTATCCTGGTCTGAACCACGGGTCATCGGTTCGAAAAGCTTGGATCGAGCGGACTCAGGAATCGCCGCGCCGAAGTTGTGAACCGAAATGCTTGCACGGTTAATATCAAGGCTGGAGATGACAGTAATCGGTTTTTTCTGGTCGCCGTACGCCGCACTGTTGGCGACTAGGTTGCCGATGATCTGTTGTATACGGTCAGCGTCGAGTTCGACATTTCCCCGCCCAACCGTTTGATGCCGAAGATCGACATCTGGAAAGGCAACTCGTAGCTCTGCGACGCTTTTAGCCACTACCGAATGTAGGTCAATGGCTGAACGCGAGACGGATATACCTCGTCCGACTCTAGCTAAAGCAAAATCCAAAAGGTCAGTGATCATTCGATGCGCCCGATCCGTGGAATTGCTGATGTGGTTCAGCATGAGCTTTTCCTTCCCGTCAGGCATTTTCCGACCGAGAATCTCTGCCGCCATTTTGATTGCCGTCAATGGGTTCTTCAGGTCATGGCTGACGATCGCAACCATTTGCTCCGCGAATAACGCGCGACGCTGAGCTTTTTCATAAGCTTTGTTTAGCTTCGTCTGCGCCTGCGACAACGCTGCATCAGCGGCCACTTTATTCGCGAGAAGCTTTTCAGCGAGTTGCTTGGCTTTCAATAGCTCACGTTCGTAGTGATCCCGGTCGGTGGTACAGAACAACGCCAGTTGATAAACAACACCGGACTCATGCTGCTGACGAACGCCATTGAGTAGCATAGAAATTAAGGTCTTATCGCGGTGAACCACATCCAACTTTACCTCGGCCACCGAGCCCTGCATCTGTATCAGTGGCGCCCAATGTGTTTGGTGGAAAATTCGTCCGCCCATCGTAAGCAGATCTTGAAAGCGCCGGCGCTCCAGGTCGGTTTTCTCCCAACCGATCCAGGTACAGAAAGTTTTATTGGCGCTCAGGATGCTGCCGTCTTCCCGAGTAACGACCAAGCCGCAAGGCGCGTTGTCGAAAAGCGACTGCGAATCGGGAATTAGGGACGGTTCACCGGCCATCGCCGCCTTCCGTCCAGGGCGAAAGGAAGCTGTCCATCGCTTCAGAGCACGCACTGGGCACACTCATGTGCGGACAATGACCAACATTGGAAACTAGACAGAGGGTGCTATTGGGCAGGATCTGATGCAGGTACTCACCTACGGCGACTGGGGCGATGATGTCATCCGTGGATTGCAATATCAGCGTCGGAGTTTCTAAACCGACTACGTCATCCCGGTTATCCGACATGAACGTCACTCGGGCAAATTGCTTCGCGATCTCCGGATCAGTACGGCAAAAGCTGTTCGTCAGCTTCTCACCAAGAGCCGGTTGACCGGGAGCCCCCATGATGACGGGGGCCATGGTGCTAGACCAGCCGAGATAATTGCTATCGAGGGTATCGAGCAATGAGTGGATGTCCTCAAGCTTGAATCCGCCGACGTAATCCCCGGAGTCGACATAGCAAGGTGAAGGGCCAATCATCACGTGAGCAGCGATGCGGTCGCTGTGGGCCCTATCGGCCAATACGCCGATCATGGCACTGACGGAGTGACCGACCACTATGACTGGGCCACTGGCGAACTCATTGATGACTTCAGCCAGATCTTGCGCATAACCGTCTAACGAACCGTACTTTTCCGAATCATAAGCCGTGAGATCAGACTGTCCCGCGCCGACAAGATCATAAAGAACGACCCTAAATCGATTCGTAAAATGGTCGACGAGGTAACACCACATGGTTTGGTCGCAGCCGAACCCGTGGGAAAAAACGAGAGTTGCCGGGCCATCACCGAGCACGTTCACGTTGTTGCGATGTTGGACGGACATGCATGACGCTCCGGATGGCCCAAAAGAATTTCAGGCGCAGCACGCAGTGTAGCTAGCTAAGCATTGCAGGTCACGAATAGGATCGGTTCCACAAGAATCCCTCTTGAGACCCCGCGCTTTAGCCTTGTCATGAGTCGATATACACACGAAGGTTGATGCAAGCGAACCAGCTTTGCTTTTGGTTCACGCGTAGGGAGCATGTACGAGGCTACAGGTAGTCTTTTGCAGACCATCCTGGCATCGAGGTAGTGGGTGCAACCGCCCCGCTCCTAGCTCGGCACTGGTTGTCGATGTCCTCCATAAAAGCTCGCCATTGATATCTGTCGATCACCCCGATAATCAACAGCGCTTCGCAATAGCCGAGGAGATAAGCATGGCGTTTGTCAAAATCGCTTCGGCTTGAAGCCCTTCGCAAGCCAGCGAGACTTTGTCTGAAATGTGTGATCGCCGCGTCGGTAGTCATAGGCACGGGAGCGCCTCCTGTTCTTTGCAAGTCCAGCGCTGCACATAGGCGTTGCACTCTATAAATACCATTAACAGCTTTGAACTTTCGCGATACGTTCGTTCATTGGACAACTAACTTGCGATCATGTCACGGGCTAATCAGTCGTCGACGTCTGACGCTAGTGAAAGCGGCTGAATCAAATGTGAGCCCTGATTACGAACGTTCCCCACCTCCTTGCCAACCTTGTACCAATGAAAATCTGTAGCGGGCCTGCATTGCTCCATCGCTAGTTCACGAGCTCGCTCAGGTGAGGTATCCGGGTCAATCCATTCACGCGCATGCTCCGGCGATAAGACTAAGGGCTTGCGATCGTGGATATCGACCATGCCTTCATCACTCGCAGCAGTGATGATGACAAAGCCGTCGCGGTCATCCGGTTCTAGGCCTTCGTGCACCTCCGCCAAACCTGCGAAGAACATCGGAATTTGCTCTTTTAGAGTAATAAAATACGGCTGCTTTTTCTTCGGATCTTCTTCGTCCTTTACCCATTCGAACCAGCCGTTCGCCGGCGCGAGTACGCGTCCGTTTGGCCAGAGCTGATTGAAGAACTTGCCGGTGATGACGGTCTCGACTCTGGCGTTTATCGGGTCGGGACGCTTACCCTTCGCCCAGAACGGAGCCCATCCCCATTTGACCTTATCAATGCTCAGGCCCTCTTCCACCGGCCGGATGATTTCGACCCGCGTCGACGGCGCGACGTTGTATCGCTCAATGGGCCAAAGGTCATAGCCATTGATAACTAGCTGCTTTGGCGCAAGCTCCTTGAGGTAGTGATCCATCGATTCGTAGATCGAGTAGCGTCCGCACATGCTGTCACCCGTCGAATTGTCGTGCCTATGAGATTGACCGCAAGCGAACCAAATCGTTAACTGTATGCATGTACAGTTAACCTCCTAAGGCTTGCATCATGAGCATCACCCTCCTCGGCCCCCTCGCTACTGGCGGTACGCAGCTGCCCCTTTATTCATCCAAGGTACCGGCGGGCTTCCCTTCCCCTGCGGCTGACCACATCGAAAAGCACATTTCCCTGGATGAGCTGTTCGATATCAGGGCGCCGCACGTGTATCTGGTAAGGATTGATGGGGATAGCATGCAGGGCGCGGGCATCTATTCCGGGGATATGGTGATCGTCGATCGAAGCATCGAAGCGGTCAGTGGCGATATCGTTATCGCCGCGTTGAATTCGGAGCCCTTCTGCAAGCGCCTGCTTCTGCGCGAGAACGCCGTGTTGCTTGTGTCAGAGAACCCAAAATATCCGGCTAGACATGTCATGGAAGGCGATGAGCTTGTGATCTGGGGCGTTGTGAAATACAGCGTGCGCGATCATGACAATACGTGAGCCTGTCTTCGCCCTGATCGACTGCAACTCGTTTTACGCGAGCTGCGAGCGCGTCTTTAGACCCGACCTCGCCAAGACACCTATCGTGGTGCTGTCCAACAATGACGGCTGTGTGATCGCGCGTAGCTACGACGCCAAGCCGTTCGTAAAAATGGGGCAGCCGTACTTCCAGATCAAAGACCATCTACGCCGGCATGGAATCGTGGCCTTCAGCAGTAACTACGCTCTGTACGGCGACATGAGCGAGCGCGTCATGACTATCATCGAATCGATGGTACCGGCGCTCGAGGTCTATAGCATCGACGAAGCGTTTGCTGATCTGACTGGCATGCCTGGAGATCTGTCCGCGCTTGGCAGGCACATGCGCTCCACCCTTCTCAAGCGCACAGGTATTCCAGTTGGGGTGGGGATTGCACGCACGAAGACGCTTGCCAAACTCGCCAACCACACAGCCAAACGGCTGCTGGATATCACGGGAGGCGTGGTGGATCTGTGCGATCCGTTCAAACGAGACTGGACGTTGCGCAACACCGATGTCGGCGAAGTCTGGGGCATTGGCAAGCGCATGAAGGCTCATCTGGAAACAATGAGCATCAAGACCGCCATGGACTTGGCGAAAGCCGATCCATGGATGCTTCGCCAGAAATTCAGCGTGGTGATCGAGAAGACTGCTCGTGAGCTGGCCGGTACGCCATGTTTGGAACTGGGGGAAGCTGACCCACCGAAGCAGGAAATTTGCTGCAGCAGGATGTTCGGCACGCGGCTCACGCAGATTGAGCCGATCAAGGAAGCGGTCGCTACCTACACCCAACGCGCGGCGGAAAAGCTCCGAAGGCAAAACTCACTCTGCAAGAAAATCCGAGTCAGCATTCGCACCGGTATGTTCAACCCTGACGAAGCGAAATATGCGAATGGCGCCTTGGTGGAGTTGCCGTACCCGACCAATGACGTGCGGCTGATGACGAAGGCTGCGACCGAAGCGGTCAATCGTCTCTTCCGTCCCGGCTACAAATACAGCAAGGCAGAAGTGCTGCTGATGGATTTGCGACAACCCGGCGAATTCACTGATGACCTTTTCGCGCAATCCCAGCCGGCGATGGCAGACAAGGTGATGGGGGTGCTGGATGAGATTAATGGCCGCTGGGGACAGGGAGTGCTGCGTTTAGCCAGCGTGCCTGCAGCGCCTGGCTGGGCAATGCGTCGGGAGCTGATGAGTCAAAGTTACACGACGAAGTTAAATCAGCTGTGGACGGTGAGAGCAAAGTAGCGACCACGAAATGGCATCTACCGCCGCAGAAACGAGCAGCCTTGAACGGCTGCTTAGGGTCATTTTCAGTCAGTCACGACAGGCAGAAATCGGCCAAAAGCGGACACTTGATTCCGGGGTCGCTCAGCGACCCATCGGTCATTCAGGAATGGATATACCGGCATGAAGTAGCGCCGCGATAATAAACGGAGACTTTTTCTCCAGATACTCAGCCATCCCACCAGTATTGCTCGACTCCAACTGAAACTTCAGCGCTTCATACTGCTGGCGGATCGAGGCATCGCGCGTAAGCAAATCTCTGAACCCAAGCATCTGGGTGATCGTAAGGTGGCCACGGGTACAAGCGTGAAGCTTGTGCGTGCGAATCCCATCCACATTACGCCGATAGAAATGATGCCCTTCCGATAGATCACTTCCTCGTACATATCCCAAACCCATCAACACCTCGTCCCGCGCCGCCGCATTGCGATGATCGTGAACCTCGATGAGCACATCGATTTCGGGCTTCGCCGCGATCCCTGGAACAGAGGTGCTTCCAACGTGGTGTATTGCAATCAGTTCATCGCCAAAGGCCGAAGCGATGAGTGGTTTGTCTGCCAGAAAGCGGGCGGGCCAAGTGGGATTGTAGGGAGTGATCTTGCTGGTCAATGCCATGTCCGTTCCTTGGCGACTAATATCTAAAGCACCGAATTTTCAGTCAAAACATCTGCATCCGCCAGTGACTGATAACGAAACCTCGGCATTAGGCGATTTAGCAGATCGAATTAGAATCTGGTCGAGGTTGGGTAGTTGTCTTGTCCCGCGTCCGCTGCTGGCCGAAAGCAGTCACTCCTACCCGAATCGTCCACGGAGAATTGGCCATGAAAACCGCCGTAATATCCGACACTCACAATCTCCTCCGCTCCGAAGCAATCGGCGCGCTCCAAGGCTGTGACCTGATCATCCACGCCGGCGACATCGGCAACCCGGACATCCTCGTCCAATTGTCCAAAATTGCCCCCGTCCACGCCGTGCGCGGCAACAATGATCTCAGCAGCCCATGGGCCAAAGACCTTCCCGACCTTCTGACCTGCACGCTCAACGGCTGGCACACCATCCTAATCCACGACATCGCCGACGTCCCCGCCGATCTAGATCCAGACATAAAGCTCATCATCACCGGCCATTCCCACAAACCGCGCATCGAATGGCGCGGCGATCGTCTATACGTGAACCCTGGTAGCGCCGGCCCTAGGCGTTTCAAATTGCCGGTCACGCTGGCAATTCTCGACATCCAACCCGACAGCATCGAGCCGCGCCTGATTTCCCTGCTGGATCCCCCCACGTGAAATCGCTACGGTTACCGCCATCCAGAGCAGGGAATCCACGCGTAATCTGCAGCGCCAACAGTCGCCGCAGCGTTTTGTAGGAGCAGCCAGCCTCTGAAAACTGCTGAATAACGCCCTTGGCCCCAAGCTGCCCTCGTAGGTTAAGTCAGACACCAATCGCCTGTGGCCGAACATCGTTCCTTCGCGCAGCGCCTCTCGCGTCTCTAAGTGTTAGCAATCAATGAAAGCTACACGCGAAGGTGTCAGGGGGACTATGGTAAAACCCAAGGACTAGCCCATCAGCTGACATCAACATTTTTAACCGAGGCACCCTCACTGGTTGCTTGGGCAAGTTCCACCTGTGCACGTGATTTCTTGGTTCGTCTTCAGCCATTTCGTATGATGAGCAACCTAAGTTTGGGATGCTTGGCGTGAAACCATCATCAAAAAAAGCTTCAACCACTCCGCCCGTACCTACCGGCGTCACCCAGAATTTAAGCGATGCTGTTAGTCAGCTTTCTTGGGACGATTTGCGAATCATCAAGACGCTAAGCGAATGCGGTAATAGAGCCGCGACAGCGAAAAGGTTGGGTATCAACGTATCCACCGTATCGCGTCGTGTGGCTCAAGTGGAAAAGACGCTTGGGGTCGCCCTATTTGACCACCGTCGCTCGGGGTATATGCTGACGCCCGAGGGGATTGAGTTAAGGGCCCTCGCCGAACGCGTCGAGCTTGATATCGTGAGCGTCACGCGTAGAGTTTCTCGGGTGGGTCAAGGGCTACTTGGAAAGCTTAGGATCACTACGAGTGACTCCCTGCTGCTGTATTTTCTCACGCCGATCATCGCCGACTTCAAGGCGCTTAATGAAGGAATTGCAATCGAGGTTCTGGTTGGCAACGAGACGTTAAGTCTCGCTCGCGATGAATCTGACGTGGCGGTGAGAGCGACGAAAAAACCTGCTGAAAGTCTCGTCGGGCGCAAGCTCGCTTCGATTGCATGGGCGCCTTATGGCAGCATAAAACAAGCGACTAACTCCCCATTCGCAGATGGCCAACAGTGGGTGTCCTATTCCGCAGGATTATGTGGACTGAAGGCCAAAAGCTACGTCGAAGACAGAGTCGGCGCTGACTGTATTTCTTATCGTACCGACTCAGTCGCGGCCGCGAGCGTCGCCATTGCGGCAGGACTTGGTTATGGATTTCTCCCGTGCATGCTGGGAGACATTACACCTGGGTTAACACGCGTAGGGCCAGTTGTGCGCGAACTACAGGACGAGCTCTGGCTGCTTACGCATCAGGACATTCGAAAGTCATGGAGAGTCAAAGCATTCATGACTTTTTGTGCAGCAGCCGTAGCGCATCAAAAGCCTTTGATCGAAGGGCAGCTGGATCTCCCGGTTGCGCAGGGCGAACCGGGAGCGTCTCTTAGTCGGCGCGAGATCCGATGACCGCCTTGCAGACAATTTCAATCAGCTGTGAACGTTGAGCCAACCTGGATACACCGATGATATTGCTCGCGCACTGGGGGCGCTCAGTGCGATATGCGGCTTTGCGCACATCACCTACGACGGCGAATGCCGCGTCCATATCCAATACGTACAGCGTTTCTTCGACGACATCATCAAGGGTTGCTCCATAGAGCGCGAGCAGCTTGGCGATGTTGTCGTAGGAGGCACGCATTTGCTCTCCTATCGACGAAAAATCGCTGGGTTTACCCTCGCTATTCAGGGGCGCGGGAGCAACGAGATTACCCTCCTCATCGTGGTTGAACTGACCCGAGATATAGATCTCGTTTCCGACTTTTCTGGCCTGAGGATAGCCGTAGCCCTCCTCCCATGAAACTCCCCAGTAAGCGGTGTTTTTGCCGTGCGGTTGTGAGGCAGCCATTGCTTTCTCCTTGCAGATGACGAATCGAATGATGTCGATTCGAGTTGTCGGGAGGCAAAGGCTAGCACCGGAAACGCTATTGAAAATGCGCATTTTTGCGCCTCCCGCCGCGCAAAATTGCGCCCCCATCACGACACGCATTCCGTTAAATTTTTTCCATCGACTGACCGCTGGATTGAGCTTATCAACCGGCTACTGGGAAAAAGGAATCAGGATGAAAAACGAAACATGCGCGTCCTCACTTAAGGATTTGGCTAAACAAACCGGACGCTTGAAGCCTTGGCAGATCCAGCGCGCCAAGCAGTTGATGCTCGATAACTTGGATGCAGACATCTCCGTGGCAGCTATCGCACAAGCGTGTGCGCTATCGCGCAGCCATTTCACCCGTCAGTTTAAAAACAGCACTCTCGTCTCACCCAAAGAATGGATGCGAGAGCAGCGGATTTTACGGGGCAAGCAGCTGCTTAAGACGTCGAGATTGTTGCTTGCGGACATTGCACTGGAGTGTGGCTTCTCTGACCAGTCTCACTTCTGTCGAACATTCGTGCGAACCGAAGGTGTGACCCCGAGGGCTTGGAAACAGAACAATCAATCGCCTGCGCTGTGATTTGATGAGCTGCATAACGGGGCGAGCGCACACGTGAGCTCGTCGGTAAGCTGCGTAAGCGACTAGGTTTTTCAGGATGCGTTGTCTTGTTTGAATGTAAAGTCAGCGCTAAGATTTTAGATGAGCACACCAGTGCCAGGACTAGGAAAATGGGGAGTTTGTTTAAGGGTTACTCTTATGATCGCGGCCGAACGGGAGACGACACCATGCGCACTCAAGAACAAATCCTCTTGGAACAGGCTTTGGCCGAGGCCCTAAAGAAGCAACAGGCCGAGCAATGGCTGGCAGAGAACAGCGAAGCCGTAAATGCCTACAACAGAGAAGTGGAAGCCCACGGCGTGTTCAGCGATCAAGTACGGAGTTTCTGATACCTAAGCGAGTTTTGCAACTCCCTAGAAACGACAGTGAACAAGACTTAGTAGGGCCAGAGCAGCGAGGTTGTAAATTAAGGCGCACTCACCCAAGCCCGGGAAAAGTTGATCTAAATCGAGCGTAAGCGCCTTCATATACAATTACACACCCAATCACACCCATTAAGCCTGTCTGTGTAGCTCTCATTACCTACGAATATGCGCTCATGACACGCTTAGTATCGTGAGGAGGGCCTTGCTGACTCTCAGCCAAGGTTCCTCCTGCATTCAAATCGATACTTTTGCCGATTAAACTTTTAAACAATAGATGAGTATGATTTCAGGTAATCAAATAGTGCACTATTCGCTAGATCAAAAGAGGCTTTGTCTGATGTTGCGTGCCCGGTACTCCACTCAATGCTCCTGTCCCATATACTCCAGACACGCGTGACGAGCGAGCTGGACGAATCTGCAAGCTCCAAGCAGAGCTGAACGGCATGCTTTGGGCTCAAAAGAAATTCATCTTTTCCCTTTTTGAATCCCACAACGCCATCCCGCCTAGTTTTAAGAAACACCACGTTGGCGGGGTAATCCAAATCCTCCCCGGCTCCCTCATAAAGCCAACCCGTTGCGAAAAACTTATAGCCTGCTTCCGGGATGTAAAGCGTGTCGTCATAGATCCCCATCCCCGTACGCGAAGTCTTTTTGGGTATCGCACTCACGTGGTGAATGTGTCCGTTACGCCATGGCATATCGAAATGTCCAAGACCAGTGCGTAGAGCTGCCATTAGAAATCCTTGAGCCAGCAAATCGGCTTGAGTTGGGCTCAAGTGGTAGGCGTACTCATCAATTTTGAGCACGACTTGGTCTCCGTCCCTGTAGGCGCCTACAAGACTAGAAATCTCACAGGCTATTCGGCCTCGGAGATAATCATATGGTTGTGTTGATTCATGCGTGGTGACGGTAGCCATATATCTTGAGCCTCTCAGCGCGTTTATTGTTTGTTTATTTGTTAAACGGCTCAAAAGCGAGAATACTTTAGCTCCAATCAAAATATTTTTGCGTTTGGTTCTGCGTTGTGAAAAACAGTACGCACAATACAACTCAATATTGACCAACGGCCAAAAATCGATATTATTGACCCTGTGCACGATGCCCACTTTTTCTATATTCAGGAACAGATCTTTAAGGGCGTCGCATGAAATTTCTTATCAGCTTCATTCGCATCGACACGACTATACCCGACGACTTATGGGCCAATCGCTCTGCATTGAGTTGCGTGTGCCACGAATACGTGACGACTGACACATCTGATTTTCAGGACTGCAGCAACTTGCGCGACATCGAAGCAGCCTTCGAAGCCAATAAGAATTATGCAGAGGATGGTGATAGCTTGCTCTGCCCTCAAGCTATAATCAAAGTTATTCGGATCGAGCCTGTACCTGATACAGCCTGATCTTTCCAGTACGTCCTTGTTCGACTAACGCGGAAGAGGCTGCCGGTTTAATCATCGGTCTCTTCCTTGATATTCGCCGAATGCACCTAAGTGAATATTCCTACAAGGGATCGTTGAAAGAATGCCCTGAGCAAGAAGCATCCGGAGATTTCGTGCATTAACTCCGCGATTTCCCAATTTTCTTTTTGAGAGTAATCGAAGTTGGTTACGAATTCGTTGAGATCAAAGCCCATCTCAACCAAGATGGCCTGAATCTGTGGTGTCTCTCAAAAAAACCCCGATGCAATTCAAATTACTTCGCACTTTCTAAGTTTGATTGTCATGAAGCCTCGTGGGCGCTCAATCAGTTTGCTAGGGCGCGAATGAGAAGCTCACTGAATCGAAGGGGGCTCTTGGATTGCCTGGCTCGAAACCATCAGAAAGTTACGCAGGGTTTGTCGGCCGATGTCACGATGGAACGTTGCGATGACGTATCGCGAGTTGAGTGTGTTGAGAATCCAAAATCTGCCTTCACGCCGGGCGCAAACGATGTCAGAGGTACGCATGTAGTGACCGTCATCGAAACGTCCGAACGGGCCTTTACGCGTGTGGCCAAAGACGACTCCTACGGCAACATTGTTGCTGATGGCAACGCCGCAAAGATAGGCCGTGATGGGGCCATCGAAGTTTTCGTTTTGGGCTTTTGCGATTCTTCTAAGATCAAAGTCAGAAAGGCGTTTACTGTGAAATTCCAGAATGATAGGACTTTTCATTTGGCTGCCTTTTTACTGACCGCCACTCAAATACATCTGCGTAAGATTTGAGAGAGAGCGGTGGTTGAATTTTTTCTGAAATGAGTCGTGATATACAGAACCGTTTTCCAAGTGCATCAAACACACAGGAATGTCATTGACATCATTACCTACAGACACGCTCGACAACCTATCCATCTTCCAATCATTCCCACCATTAATCCTCGGCGGTGTGATCGCCCGGACAGATTTGACCACAATTCCCTTGTCTTGGGACTTGATTACTTCTCGCAGTCTGTATTCATCATTGATCATGAGTTCAAGCTCAAAAACTCTACTGCCTTCCTGCGCCTCGACTACAACGTGGTACCAATGCGTTCGGAGTACGCGCGACACAGCGTTCCAGTGTGCTAGGCCTTCGCCAAACATCGTTAGTCTTCCCTCAAGATCATCTTTATATGTTCGGAACATCAAAGGTCTCGCGTATATCTCTGGCAGGGCCTAAGAGAATTAAAAAATTGAGAAAATAGCTTGGATAGATGCTGACTTGCGGTGCCCGGGGCCAAGCAAAACATAGACAGAATTCCGAGTGACGAACAAAAAACCGTCAGTGAACGCAGTCCCCATGCTCGATCTTACCCAGTGACCTGGTTCGAAGCGTTGCTGTTCATCGTCGACCACTTTGTGGGCAAACATAAACATTGGCTGACAACCAGCGGCGGCCACTTTGGCTCGTTCATCCTCGGTGACGATGGCATCCATAATTACCCATTCTTCAACGGCGCAGAGGGGCATCCATTTGTAGATCTTCTTGGCCAATGCGAGGGCTTCGTCGAGGGAGAGATCAGACCCCTGTAATTCAACGCCTGAATCACCTAAGAGGCCGACGTCAAAAGCGCTATCCACACCCCACCCCCTCTTTTTGTCAATATTCAATAAATTCGAGCGGGGGCGAAGAGCCGCCACACCTACAAATATATATGTTTGTGTGGCGGCAGGCAAATGCGACATACCGTCTCCTTTTATCGGGATACTGAAATGTCGCTGCGCAAATCATATGCAGCAGTAGTTCAACTGCTTCGCGTGCAGAAAGGCCTGTCCCAGACGGAGCTTTCTGGTTCTGTAACACAAGCGCACATCAGCGCCCTTGAGCTTGGAAAAAGCTCCGCAACTGTCGACACGAGTGTCCAGATTGCCGCCGCGCTGAAGGTTGAGCCAATCACCCTACTCGCACTCGCTATCGCATCTCATGAGAAACGGACAATACGTGAAGTCCTCCTGGCTTCACTGGCGGAGGCAGAAGCTTTAGGGCTGGCAGATAATCCCCTACCTACAAAAACGCAAGCAACGGTTCCTCCAGGCGTGCTGGAGGCGCGGAAGAAGTGGCTGGATGTTCAGGAGTTAAAAGCCCGAGGTTTCAGTCAATCTCAAGCGTCGAAGGAGTTGGGCATACCTGAAAGCACGCTGCGGAGGCTGTGGCATAAAGCATTCCAGAGCTAAATGGTCGGAATAGAAGTTCTGGACATTGACGCCGAGGTGGTACCAGGGAGAGCTCGGGACACGCCATGCTAATGCAGCACCCCATCACCAAACATTCCGGGAATGCCTGGCATAGCAGCTTTGTGCCAACGGAAGATATTTTGGTCTCTGAAACAGTCGAGTCGTCAGGAGTGAGGCGGTGACACCTGACAGATGGAGGAGATGCCTTCCAGCGAAGACGACTTCCGTTGTCCTAGCCCCTTGAGCACATAGACGGTGTTCCTGGTTTCGAAGAGATAGCTGTCATCAAAGGTTCGAGCGATTGTTGACCTAACCCAGTCGCAAGGTCGAACCGCCGCTGTTCCGTGAACGATTTTGTAGGCAAACACAAACATAGGCTGGCATCCAGCCGCAGCCAACTTGGACTGCTTTCATCTGTGAGGATGGCATCCAGGTTCACCCAGTTTCAGCGACGCAAAACGGCATGCATTTGTACCGTTTTCGAGCCGCGAGAATTAAGTCCTCTAGGAGGGGGAGCCATCAGTTCAAAACCACCCTCCCCAAGCAGTCATCGTTGCTAGGACTAACCATCAAGCACTACCCGTCGTGCAGGACGGCACATTGTCTTTGGGGTCTACCGTGACGTACAGCACTTGGGTGCATTTCTCGGTAAATCGCTACTAGGGCGTGGAGGCCAGGATCTGAGTCGCGGAGGCCCATCTTGCCTCAATGATTTACTGGATCTTTAGAGGTTCCGATGGCGGACATTGGTCAGAGTGTGAGACTGCACCGGACATGCTGCGCTTCGCCAGCATCGGCGACTGTCCATTTCCGCATCCAAAATTCCGGACAGCTCCATTTTTGCATTAAGCCCGGTTTTACTGGGCTGAATGCTGTCCATATTTTTAGAAGCTCACTATTACGGGGATTCGACAAGACGATCGTCTCGATCCCGACCTGGCGGCTGATGTCCGAGTCGTTCAAGAACTGGCGCGGCATGCAGCAGTCCGGCGGTCGGCGGATCAAACGCAGCCTGTTCATCGATGCCAGCGGCGTGCGCTTCATCCGCGACGACGAGGAAGAAAAGCTTTCCCAGGTGCACCTGCTGACCGACTACATGGGCCGCAAGAAAGCCGAGCTCAAGGCCTGGAATGAGGCCCAGGGCAATGTCGCGGCAATGTCGGCCAACCGCCGCCGCATGACCAACATCGGCACCTTCCGCGCCTACGCGCTGGCGTATCTGAAGAGTCACCCGGAGATTCAGCCGAACATGACCTGCATGGTCCGGCAGATGCAAACCACCGCGCAGGGCATTCCGCTGGAAATCTACTGCTTCACCCGCACCACGGTGTGGGCCGATTACGAGCGGATTCAGGGGGATATTTTCGATTACCTGCTGGCGGTGTTGCCGGAGTTTGGCTTGAGTCTGTATCAACAGCCGAGTGGCGGGGATTTGCGCGCAGGCTTGCTGCCGGCGGTGCTGGGCTCGGCGAGTATTGCGGAGCCGGAAAAACATCTGATGTAACCCAAAGATCCAATGTGGGAGCGAGCCTGCTCGCTCCCACAAGGGTTATGCGGCGACCGGGGATCTGCGGATGCCCAACCGGCTGATCCACACAGCCGCCAGAATCACACCCCCGCCAAGGAACAACCGCCCCAGTTCCTCATGCTGATTCCAGATCAGCAAATTCAACAGCAGCCCCACCGGCACATGCAGGTTATTCATCACCGCAAGTGTGCCGCCATTGACCATGCATGCGCCCTTGTTCCACCAGTACAGACCCAGCGCAGTCGACACCAGTCCGAGAAACAGCAACACCGCCCATTGCAGCGGCGCTTCCGGCAGGAAGTTCGACTTGCCGAACAACAGGAACGCCGGCAGCACCACCGCAAGTGCGCCCAGGTAGAAATAACCGAAGCGGCGGTAATGCGGCAGATCGCTCGGATGCTTGGCCACCAGATGCTTGTACAGGACCTGCCCGGCGGCATAAGTGAAGTTGGCCAGTTGCAGCAGCAGGAAGCCCATGAAGAAGTCGGGACTGATGCTGTCGAAGCGAATCACCGCCGCACCGCCGACTGCCACTAGCGCAGCAACCAATGCCCACGCATTAAAGCGACGGTTCAGCGCGTCTTCGATCAACGTCACATGCAGCGGCGTAAGAATGGTGAACAGCAAAACCTCCGGCACCGTCAGCACGCGGAAGCTCAGGTACAGGCAGACGTAAGTGACCCCGAACTGCAACGCGCCGATCAGCAACATGCCACGCATGAACGCCGGCTCCACCGAACGCCAGCGGGTCAGCGGAATAAACACCAGCCCGGCCAGCACCACGCGCACCAGCACCGCGAAGTAACTGTCGACATGCCCTGCCAGGTACTCGCCGATCAGACTGAAGGAAAACGCCTGGATCAGCGTCACAAAAAGTAGATAGCCCATGCTCGCCTCGAAAATCGAATGGCGGCGACGATAGCGGGTTTTGCCGCTCACTGCGAATAGCCGGAAACACAAATAACCGGTGGGAGCGAGCCTGCTCGCGAAGGCAGCGTGTCAGACGGCAGATACTTTTCTGAGACACCGCTTTCGCGAGCAGGCTCGCTCCCACAAGGAGTCATGTGTTGTTCGTCAAATCGCAGACAAAAAAAAGCCCGATCTCGCTAAAGCGTTCAATCGGGCTACAGCACTCAGGAGCAAAAGTGCAAAGGGAGGTTCGATGCGCGTGGAACCTTGAAGGGGTTGCGCCAGGTCACTAGACCATCCAGCGATTATCTGGCGATTAACCGATCAAGCGACCTGAGACAGTTTGGCGTTGGCCTGATTCAGGCCCTTCTCCTGGAAGTCACCGCCCAGGTTCATGCCCTCGGCATGGATAAAGGTCACGTCGTTGATCCCGATGAAACCCATCACCTGACGCAGGTACGGTTCCTGATGATCCGCCGGGCCACCGGCATACACACCACCGCGAGCAGTCAGGACAAAGGCGCGCTTGCCGCTGAGCAGACCTTGCGGGCCGGTTTCGGTGTACTTGAAGGTCACCCCGGCACGCAGTACATGGTCAAGCCAGGCCTTGAGCGTGCTCGGGATCGCAAAGTTGTACATCGGTGCCGCCAGCACCAGCACGTCGGCGGCAAGCAGTTCATCAGTCAATTGGTTGGAACGATCCAGCGACGCCTGTTCGCTGTCGTTGCGCTGTTCGGCGGGCTTCATCCAGCCACCCAGCAAGTTGGCGTCCAGATGCGGCACCGGGTTCGCGGCGAGGTCACGCACGGTGATCTGATCGGCAGGATGCGCGGCTTTCCACTGAGCGATGAAGGTCTGGGTCAGTTGACGGGAAACCGAGTCTTGCTGGCGGGCACTGCTTTCGATGATCAGAACGCGGGACATGGTGTGTAGCCTCCATCCGAGAATGTTGTAAGTCGATGGAGTGAAGGTTAAACAGAGCTGAATCGATGAAAAAGCGCAAATATCCGCTGTAACCCATCGATAAATTCGTTTATAAGCTAGACCCATATCCCCTGTGGGAGCGAGGCTGCTCGCGAAAGCGGAATGTCAGTCACATCATCTCTGGATGACACTCCGTCTTCGCGAGCAGGCTCGCTCCACAGGGAAATAGCGTTATTTCGGGGTGCAGGTCAGTTTGATGCGCAGCTTGATGATCTCGCGGGTGAACTTGGCCGTGGCGTTTTTATGCTTGCCCGCCGGCACATCGATGCTGCGCGTGCGCGGTGCTTCCGGGCCGTTGCTGAACACCGCACGGCAGGTCGCATCGACGTCACCGTAATTGGCTACGCGGATCGAGCCGATGTCGTTGTCCGTGTCGTAAGTCTCGTAGTCGATCTTCATGCCGTTGAGATCCTTTTGCACATCGATTGGATAGGCAAACGCGGTCAACGGCAGCAGCGCCAGCACCACACAACAGAATTTTTTCATTCGGCAGTCTCCATGAGGGACGGCCAGCTTAGGACAAGAGGAGCTATTGATGAAAGCGCCCCGCGTGACCCTTGATCAATGGCGAACGTTGCAGGCCGTGGTCGACCACGGCGGATTCGCCCAGGCCGCCGAGGCCCTGCACCGTTCGCAATCGTCGGTGAGCTACACCGTCGCCCGCATGCAGGATCAGCTCGGCGTGCCATTGCTGCGCATCGACGGGCGCAAAGCTGTGCTCACCGAAGCCGGCGGCGTATTGCTGCGCCGTTCGCGGCAATTGGTCAAACAGGCCAGCCAACTCGAAGACCTCGCCCATCACATGGAGCAAGGCTGGGAAGCGGAAGTGCGGCTGGTGGTCGACGCCGCCTACCCGAGCGCGCGGATCGTCCGCGCCCTGACCGCGTTCATGCCGCAGAGTCGCGGCTGTCGCGTGCGTCTGCGCGAGGAAGTGTTGTCGGGGGTCGAGGAAGTGCTGCTCGAAGGCGTGGCGGACCTGGCAATCACCGGACTGAGCATTCCCGGCTACCTGGGTGCGGAATTGAGTGATGTCGAGTTCGTCGCCGTTGCCCATCCTGATCATCCGCTGCATCGGCTCAACCGCGAGCTGAGCTTTCAGGATCTGGAAACCCAGATGCAAGTGGTGATCCGCGACTCCGGGCGCCAACAGCCGCGCGATGTCGGCTGGCTCGGCGCCGAGCAGCGCTGGACCGTCGGCAGCCTCGCCACCGCCGCGACCTTTGTCAGCAGCGGCCTGGGATTTGCCTGGCTACCGCGGCACATGATCGACCGCGAATTGAAGGATGGTTCGCTCAAGCTGCTACCGTTGGATCGGGGCGGCAGCCGCAATTCGAGCTTCTATCTGTATTCGAACAAGGACAAACCCCTGGGCCCGGCCACGCAGATCCTCATCGAACTGCTGCGCACCTTCGACACCTTGCCGCTGGACGCACCGTTTGCCGCACCTGAACAAGCCTGACACGGAGTTCACCGATGGCGTATTTCGAGCACGAAGGTTGCAACCTGCATTACGAGGAATATGGCCACGGTGCGCCGTTGCTGCTGGTCCACGGGCTCGGCTCGAGCACCCTGGACTGGGAAATGCAGATCCCCGCGCTGGCCGCGCACTTCCGGGTGATCGTCCCGGACATTCGCGGCCACGGGCGCTCGGACAAACCCCGCGAGCGCTACAGCATCGCCGGGTTCAGCGCCGACCTGCTGGCCTTGATCGAACACCTGCGCCTCGGCCCGGTGCACTACGTCGGGCTGTCGATGGGCGGGATGATCGGTTTTCAGCTGGCTGTCGATCAGCCGCAAGCGCTCAAGAGCCTGACCATCGTCAATAGCGCGCCACAGGTCAAATTGCGCAGCCGCGATGATTATTGGCAGTGGTTCAAACGCTGGAGCCTGATGCGCCTGCTCAGCCTGGAAACCATCGGCAAAGCCCTCGGCAGCAAACTTTTCCCCAAGCCGGAACAGGCCGATCTGCGACGGAAAATGGCCGAACGCTGGGCAAAAAACGACAAACGTGCTTATCTCGCCAGCTTCGATGCGATCGTGGGCTGGGGCGTTCAGGAACGACTTTCCCGGGTGTCCTGTCCAACGCTCGTCATCAGCGCCGACCGTGACTACACACCGGTGGCGTTAAAGGAAACCTATGTAAAACTGCTGCCGGATGCGCGGCTGGTGGTCATTGACGACTCGCGCCATGCCACCCCGCTCGATCAACCCGAACGCTTCAATCACACGCTGCTGGATTTTCTCGCCACAGCCGACCTTCACTCTCAGGATCACTGACCCATGCTGAAAAAACTTGCCCTCGCCGCCGGCTCCGTACTGTTTGCCGCCAACCTGATGGCTGCTACCCCGGCCAAGGCGCCTCACGTGCTGCTGGACACCACCAACGGCCAGATCGAAATCGAACTGGACCCGGTCAAGGCACCGATCAGCACGAAGAACTTCCTTGAATATGTCGACAGCGGCTTCTACAACAACACCATTTTCCACCGCGTGATCCCGGGTTTCATGGCTCAGGGCGGCGGCTTCACCCAGCAGATGCAACAGAAAGAAACCAAGGCGCCGATCAAGAACGAGGCCAGCAACGGCCTGCACAACGTTCGTGGCACCCTGTCGATGGCGCGTACTTCCAACCCTGATTCGGCGACCAGCCAGTTCTTCATCAACGTCGCCGACAACGCGTTCCTCGATCCGGGCCGTGACGCCGGTTACGCGGTGTTCGCCAAAGTGGTCAAGGGCATGGACGTCGTGGACATCATCGTCAACTCGCAGACCACCACCAAAAGCGGCATGCAAAACGTGCCTGTCGACCCTGTGATCATCAAGTCGGCCAAGCGCATCGACTGAGTTTCGCCGGGCATATCGAGCGGCGCCGGGCTGAGCCTGCGCCGCTCGCACTGATAAAAGGAGAGCCCGGATTCCGGGCGGTTATCTGATGCTCTATCGCCGTTTCGAACAACTGATCGATATCTTCCGCGACGCCCCGACGGCGTCCCCGCCGGACCGCGTCTGGCCCTTCTACGTCTATTACCTGAAGCAGGTCTGGCCGAGTTTCGCTGCCCTGCTTGTTATCGGCCTGTTTGCCTCGTTGATCGAAGTAGCGTTGTTCAGCTACCTGAGCCGCATCATCGACCTGGCGCAAGGCACGCCCAACCCGAATTTCTTCAGCGACCACGCCCTCGAATTGACCTGGATGCTGGTGGTCGCTCTGGTGCTGCGACCGATCTTCTTTGCCCTGCACGACCTGCTGGTGCATCAGACCCTGAGCCCGGGCATGACCAGCATGATCCGCTGGCAGAACCACAGCTACGTGCTCAAGCAGAGCCTGAATTTCTTCCAGAACGACTTCGCCGGGCGCATCGCCCAGCGCATCATGCAGACCGGCAACTCGCTGCGCGATTCCGCCGTGCAAGCGGTGGATGCACTGTGGCACGTGGTGATCTATGCGATCAGCTCGCTGGTGCTGTTCGCCGAAGCCGACTGGCGCCTGATGATCCCGTTGCTGACCTGGATCGTTGCCTACATCGGCGCGCTGTATTACTTCGTGCCACGGGTGAAGGAGCGCTCGGTGGAAGCCTCCGACGCGCGCTCGAAACTGATGGGCCGTATCGTCGACGGCTACACCAACATCGCCACGCTGAAATTGTTTGCCCACACCAATTTCGAACAGCACTACGCCAAGGAAGCCATCGAAGAACAGACCGTCAAAGCGCAGATGGCCGGTCGCGTGGTCACCAGCATGGACGTGGCGATCACTACCATGAACGGCCTGCTGATCGTCGGCACCACGGCGCTGGCGTTGTGGCTGTGGACGCAGTCGCTGATTACCGTCGGCGCGATTGCCCTGGCCACCGGCCTGGTGATTCGTATCGTCAACATGTCCGGCTGGATCATGTGGGTGGTCACCGGCATTTTCGAAAATATCGGCATGGTTCAGGACGGTCTGCGCACCATTTCGCAACCGGTCAGCGTCACCGACCGCGAGCAGGCAAAACCGCTGGCCGTGGCCTCGGGCGAAGTGCGTTTCGAGCACGTGGATTTTCACTACGGCAAGAAGAGAGGCATCATCGGCGACCTCAATCTGACGATAAAACCAGGGGAGAAAATCGGCTTGATCGGCCCGTCCGGCGCCGGCAAATCGACCCTGGTCAACCTGTTGCTGCGCCTGTACGACGTCGAGGGCGGGCGCATCCTGATCGACGGGCAGAACATCGCCGACGTCGGCCAGGAAAGCCTGCGTGCGCGGATCGGCATGATCACCCAGGACACCTCGCTGTTGCACCGCTCGATCCGCGACAACTTGCTTTACGGCAAACCCGACGCCACCGACGCTGAACTGTGGGAGGCGGTGCACAAGGCTCGCGCCGATGAGTTCATTCCACTGCTGTCCGACGCTGAAGGCCGCAGCGGTTTCGATGCGCATGTCGGCGAGCGCGGGGTGAAATTGTCGGGCGGTCAGCGCCAGCGCATCGCGATTGCGCGGGTGCTGCTCAAGGACGCGCCGATCCTGATCATGGACGAAGCGACCTCGGCACTGGATTCGGAAGTCGAAGCAGCGATTCAGGAAAGCCTCGAGACCTTGATGCAGGGCAAAACCGTGATCGCCATCGCCCACCGTCTCTCGACCATCGCGCGCATGGATCGCCTGGTGGTGCTGGAAAACGGCAAGATCGCCGAGAGCGGCACCCATGCCGAACTGCTCGCCCATCGTGGCCTGTATGCACGGTTGTGGGCGCACCAGACCGGAGGCTTTGTCGGCATCGACTGATCGCGCGATATGATCGTTCCCACGCTCCGCGTGGGAGTGCCTCAAGGGACGCTCCGCGTCCAGTGACGCGGAGCGTCACGGCCTGCATTCCCACGCAGAGAGTGGGAACGATCATGCTCAGGTTTGGCGATAAGGCAACGCGGTGCGGGCCTCTTCGGCATAGGCCAGAACCCCGGCGCGCTCTTGCTGAAGGAAATCCTTCACCGCCGCTTTCAAACCCGGATGGCGCAGGTAATGCCAGGAATGGGTAATCACCGGTTCAAAGCCGCGAATCAACTTGTGCTCGCCCTGTGCCCCGGCATCGAAACGCTGGATGCCATGGGCAATCGCGTAATCCATCCCCTGATAGAAACACGTCTCGAAATGCAGCCGATCAAACTCGGCCAGGCAGCCCCAATAACGCCCGTAGAAACTGTCGCCACCGACCAGACTGAACGCCATCGCCACCGGCCGGGAGCCCTGTTTGGCCAAGACCACGCGAATCGCTTCGGGCATGCGTTCGGCCAGCAGGCTGAAGAACTCGCGCGTCAGATACGGCGCCTGACGCCGCACCGCATAAGTGTTGGCATAGCAGGCGTACACGAAATCCCACTGCGCCTCGCCCAGCTCTCGCCCCTCCAGCCACTCGAACTCGAAGCCCTGCCCCGCCACCTGCTCGCGTTCCTTGCGCATCTGCTTGCGCTTGCGCGAACTGAGGGCGTCGAGAAAATCCTGAAAGTCGCGGTAACCACGGTTCTGCCAGTGATATTGACAGCCGATGCGCTGCAGCCAGCCCGGCTGCTCGGCCATCGCCGCATCGGTAAACGGATTGGTGAAGTTGATGTGCGCGCTGGACAGTTCTTCGATCTGCAAATAGCCGGGCAGGCTTTTCAGCAGTTCGAAACCGTCCTCCACTGTTGCCGCCAGCAAGCGCGGGCCGCTGACCGGACTGAACGGCACGGCGGTCAACAGTTTGGGGTAGTAATCGATGCCGGCGCGGGCGCAGGCGTCGGCCCAGCCATGGTCGAACACGTACTCGCCGTACGAATGCCACTTGCGATAACTGGGCAGTGCGGCGATCAGTCGATCATCTTCAATGTGCAGCAAATGCTCCGGCTGCCAGCCTGTATGCGGGCCGACACTGCCACTGTCTTCCAGCGCGCTGAGGAAGGCGTGGCGCAGGAACGGCTGGTTGTCCGGCACCAGCGCATCCCAGCTTGCCGGGGCGATTTCTGACAGGTCTTGCAGGCGTTGCAACGGCATTCACTGGCACTCCACAGCTTGGCGACAAAGCCCGGCGAGTATCGCTGATCGCGACCCCGTTGCACACGCTCAATCGGCCGACAGCGCTCTAACTCGATAGTTCACGCCTGATCCGCATCGTCATCAACCTGCCATCACTGTGCCACCGCTCTGTCATAAACCATCGCGATACTGGCGCCTGTTTTTAGAGCGCCGGGTTCTAACCCGGACACAGTTTTCCGGCCTTCAGGCCGGTTGTGCCCAGGATGGTTCAGCCATCCCCTTCATCTTCGGAGATTGCTATGCGTCTTGCTTCCACGAAAACTGCAGCGGCCCTGTGCGGCGGCTTGTTGCTGGCCATGAGCGTTCCGGCCAGTGCTGCAGTCGACGCCAAACTGCTCGACATGCTCAAGGCCAACGGGTCGATTTCCCAGGCGCAGTACATCGAGCTGCAAACAGAACTGGCCAAGGATCAGAAGGCTCAGCAAATCGCCCAACAGGCGCAGCAGGAAACCAACGAACAAGTGGCGGCGGTCGCGAAGAAGACCAACGAACAGAGCCTGTTCGATCAGAAACTGGCCTGGGCGGCCAAGACCCAGTTCAAGGGCGACGTCCGTATCCGTCAGGAAACCATCAAGATCGACGGCGAGCCGAACAACGGCGGCCGCGACAAGGACCGCCAGCGCATCCGTGCGCGTCTGGGCGCCTATACCGAGATCAACCCGCAAGTCGACACCGGTATCCGTATCGCCACCGGCGGCGGTGACGACGCGCGCTCGACCAACCAGGATCAGGACAACTACTTCGACAAGAAGCAGATCTGGCTCGACCTCGGCTACATCGACTATCACCCGGATCAGATCAAGAACCTGCACGTGATCGGCGGCAAGATGCTGCAACCATGGGTAAGCATGGGCGACGTGATCTGGGACAGCGACATCAACCCGGAAGGTCTGGCCGTTACCTACAAATACCCACTGGGCGGCAGCGCCGAACTGTTCGGCAGCCTGGGTAACTACAACCTCAAGGACAACGTTGACGGCGACGGCGTGCAATTCCGCCACGACCTGCGCCTGACCGCCGGCCAGTTGGGCAGCCGTTTCAACATCACCGACAACCTGAAGATGACCGTCGGCGGCAGCGTTTACGCTTACCAGAATGACGATGACAGCCGCTGCACCGGCACCTCGACGCCGTGCGCCCTGGCAGTCAACGGCAACTCGGCCGACAACGAATTCCGTCTGTATGAAGGGTTCAGCCAGATCGACATCGGCGGCCTGCCAATGCCGCTGTCGTTCTACGGCCAGTACGTGAAGAACAACGATGCCGTGACCGATCAGGACACCGCATGGTTGCTCGGCGCCAAGTCGAAAGTCTTCGGCTTCAACCTCGACTACAACTATCGCGACGTGCAGCGCAACGCCGTGGTCGGCGCCTTCACCGACTCCGACTTCGCCAACGGCACCACCGGTTCGCGCGGGCACAAGTTCAAGGTCGGTTACGACATCGACAAGAACTTCGCCGTCGGCGCCACGTACTTCCTGACCAAGGCCGACTTCGCCAGCCGCAGCCAGCGCGATGCAGATGCCAACACCCTGCAGCTGGATGCTGAAGCGAAGTTCTAACAAAGTAATAGCCCGGTGCGGGCGGGACGATCCCCATCATCCGTTCGTTTCACCCGCACCGGGTTATTTCTGCAGGATGCAAAAACCCCCTGTAGGAGCTGCCGAAGGCTGCGATCTTTTGATCTTGATCCTGAAAACAAGATCAAAAGATCGCAGCCTCGTTTCACTCGACAGCTCCTACAGGGGGTTGTCTCTCCGTCGTTGCTCGGCCAAGCGTTCGGCCAAGGCATCGACGTTCTCTTCCGGTTTTTCCGGCAGCGCCTTCAGGGTTGCCTGCATCACGCGCATCTGCCGCATGAAGCGCCGGCAGTTGCGGCAGAACAACAGGTGATGACGCACCATCAGCGTCTCGCGAAAGCTCAGTTGGCCATCGAGATAATCGCTGGATCGTGCCACTTGCTCCTTGCAGGTCAACATTCTCCTGTCTCCTCAAAATGTTCCACGGTCGCGAAGACCTTCAAGCGTGCCCGGTGCAGCAGCACGCGGACATTGGAGAGCGAGATCTCCAGAAGATTACAGATATCTTCCAGCTCCAGGCCCTGGCGCTCGCGCAACAGCAGGACACTGCTCTGCAACTCGGACAGACTCAGCAACGTGTGTTCGAGGCATTCGCGCAGTTCGTTTTCGGTGAGCAGCGCCTCTGGGGTGTCCTGATGCCAGGCAAATGGCGCGACCAGCCAATGACCGTCGCTCGAGGAAAATCGATCGTCACCGATGGTGCCGTGAGGTGATGGCAAGTCATCGAGCAACACTTCCCGGCGATTGAGCTTGTACCGGCTCTTGGCCGAATTGGCGGTGATGGTCAGCAACCAGGTCTTGAGGCTGGACCGACCTTCGAAACTGGCCAGATGGCGCACCACCGACAGCCAGGCATCCTGCACCACTTCCTCGACATGACGCTGGCCGACAATCGCGTAAGCCACCGCGCGCATGGCGCTCTGATAGGTGGTGACCAGTTCCTTGAAAGCCTTTTGCTCCCCCGCCAGCAAGCGCGTGAGCAGTTGGGTGTCGTCAGCCGCCATCCATCAATCCCCTTGTCCGGACTTCGAAAATGAACGCGGCAGGTGTGCACCTGCCGCGACGTCCGAAAAATTACAGCGTTTCAGCCGCTTCGAATGTAGGAAAGATCGACGCGATTAAGGGGAAATTAACCTGTTTCAGCGCTTGCGCAGCAACACGCTACCGATCGAATAACCAGCACCGAAGGAACTGAGCACCGCCAGCGAACCCGAGGCCAGATCATCCTGGTATTTGTGGAAGGCAATGACCGAACCGGCCGAGCTGGTGTTGGCGTAGCTGTCGAGAATCACCGGCGCTTCTTCTTCGGTAGCTTCGCGGCCGAGCAGCTTGCGCACGATCAGGTGGTTCATGCTCAGGTTGGCCTGGTGCAGCCAGAAACGCCTCACGTCGCCGACGTTGAGCTGGTTCTCTTCCAGGTGCTCGCCAATCAGCTCGGCGACCATCGGGCAGACATCCTTGAACACCTTGCGGCCTTCCTGCACGAACAGCTTGTCGCGGGCACCGATGCCCTCTTCCGCCGCTCGGTTGAGGAAGCCGAAGTTGTTGCGAATGTTGTTGGAGAACTTGGTCAGCAATTTGGTGCTGACCACGTCGAACTGGTACGGGGAGGTCGCCAGATCCGCACGCTCGATGATCACCGCAGTCGCGGCATCGCCGAAGATGAAATGGCTGTCGCGATCACGGAAGTTCAGGTGCCCGGTGCAGACTTCCGGGTTGACCATCAGGATCGCCCGCGCCTGGCCCAGTTGCACGCTGTTGGCGGCGGCCTGGATGCCGAAGGTGGCGGAAGAACACGCCACGTTCATGTCGAAACCGAAACCTTCAATGCCCAGCGCTTCCTGGACTTCGATGGCGATGGCCGGGTAAGCGCGTTGCAGGTTGGAGCAGGCGACGATCACGCCGTCGATGTCGGCGGCGGTTTTGCCGGCTCGTTGCAGGGCTTGTTCGGCAGCGCCAACGGCCATCTGGCAGAGCACCGACCATTCATCGTTGGAACGCTCGGGCAGGCGCGGGGCCATGCGTTGCGGATCGAGGATGCCGTCCTTGTCCATGACAAAGCGGCTCTTGATGCCCGAGGCCTTTTCGATGAACGCGGCGCTGGATTCGGTCAGGGCCTGGACTTCACCGCTGGCAATCGCCTCGGCGTTATCGGCGTTGAACTGGGCGACGTAAGTATTGAAAGACTGCACCAGCTCTTCGTTGGAGATGCTGTTGGCCGGTGTGTACAGGCCGGTGCCGCTGATGACGACATTATGCATGGTCGTTTCTCTAATCTGTTCAGGCAGAAAGTGCTGGAACCGTCGTACCAACACGCAAAGGGTCTATTCCCATCCGGGGGACGCAAACCTGGCATCGTTTTATTCCGCAGCGCAACACGGCCGAAGGCTCTGGGTCGCGAAACGGCGGATTATGGTGGCGAAGTTTGCCATAAACCCGAGGTTTTGGCGCCTTTCTCCTGCTCAACTCGATCCCCGCAGGAGCTGCCGAAGGCTGCGATCTTTTGATGATCGTTCCCACGCAGAGCGTGGGAACGATCAATGAACCGAGGTTGCAGGTTTTGGGGCGGCTTCGCCACCAAGCGGGGATAAATCCCCTCGCCACAAAGACCGCTTCCACAGAGGGATTGTGTATGGCGGCAGGTCAGGGCTCGACCTGGCTCCACTGTTTGCTCAGGCGCTTGTCCGAGATCGGCACTTTGGTGCCCAACTGTTGCGCGAACAGCGACACGCGGTATTCCTCCAGCCACCAGCGGTACAACTCCAACTGCGGATCGCGCTTGCCTTCCTGCGCATGCTTGGCCGCGCGGGTCTGGTATTGCGCCCACAGGCCAGCGAGTTCGCCGCTCCAGACCCGATCCTTCTGCACCTGCGCACCGAGTTTCTCGAAACGTTGCTCGACCGCTTTCAGGTAACGCGGCAACTCCTTGAGCCACTGCATCGGCGTTTCGCGGACGAAACCCGGATAGACCAGATTGCCGATCTGCTGCTTGATGTCGTTGAGTGCCACTGCTTGCGCCAGGTCGATCTTGCCCTTGAAGCGTTTTTGCAGACCGTGCCAGATCTTGAGGATTTCCAGCGTCAGCCGCGCGACACGCTCGGCGTGCTCGGTCCAGTTGCCGCGTTTGCGTTCGGCCAATGCCGCCAATCCGGCGCCATCGCGGGGCAACGGGTCTTCACCTTCGAGAATGCAGCTGTCGAGGCTGGCCAACAGAATGTCTTCAACCAGCGCATCGACGCGGCCCAGTTCGCGATACAGCAAGCCCAATTCAGTCTGCCCGGGCAACTTGCCGCGCAGGAATTTCGCCGGCTCGGCCAGTTGCTGCATCAGCAAACGCTGCAAGGCGCGCCGGTGCTGGAACTCGGCTTCGGCCGGGGTCGAGAAGCGCCCTTCCTTGACCGTGCCGCCCTCTTCCACCAGCGCCGGGTACACGGTCATCGACAGCCCGGCGATCTTCTGCTGGGTCTTTTCCGCCACCGGCGCAAAGACTTTTGCCTCCACCGGTTGCTGACTTTGCGCACTCTGCGGCACTGCCAGCGCGGCCTGGCTGGCTTCGGCGAAGCGTGCAGTCAACTCAGCCAGATCGCGGCCTTCGCCAAGGAACTTGCCCTGGCCATCGACGATTTCCAGGTTCATGCGCAGATGGCTCTCAACCTGCTGCGCCGCTTCTGCCCACGCTTCATCGCTGACCCGCGCGCCGGTCATGCGCAGCAGCTCGCGACCGAGCGCTTGCGGCAGCGAACCTTCGGCGAAAGTCATGCGCTGCAACGCGGCCTTGATGAAGTCCGGCACTGGCACGAAGTTCTTGCGCAGGGCTTTCGGCAGGTTGCGCACCAGGGCTATGCATTTGGCCTCAATCAAGCCCGGCACCAGCCATTCCAGACGCTCCGGCGGCAACATCGGCAGCAACGGCGCCGGCACCCGCAAGGTCACGCCGTCGCGCGGGTGATTGGGCTCGAAATGATAAGTCAGCGCCAGTTCCAGATCGCCAATGTGCAACGTATCCGGGTAATCACGGGCGGTGACTTCGCTGGCCTCGCGGGCCAACACGTCTTCTTCGCGCATGATCAGCAGTTGCGGGTCTTTCTGGCTGTTGACCTTGTACCAACTGTCGAAGGTCGCGGTCTGGTGGATCTCCGCCGGCAGACGTGCATCGTAGAAGGCGTAGAGGGTTTCTTCGTCGGCGAGAATATCGCGACGGCGAGCCTTGGCCTCCAGTTCGTCGAGCTGCTCGAGCAGTTTCTGATTGGCGCTCAGGCATTTGGCCCGCGACTGAATCTCGCCGCGCACCAAGCCTTCGCGGATAAACAGCTCACGGGATACCACCGGATCGACCGGGCCGTAATGCACCGGGCGACGACCGACGACGATCAGGCCGAACAGGGTGATCTGCTCGTAGGCGACGACCTGACCGCGCTTCTTTTCCCAGTGCGGCTCGAAGTGGTTCTTCTTGATCAGGTGCCCGGCCAGCGGCTCGATCCAGTCTGCATCGATCTTGGCGACCATGCGCGCGTAAAGCTTGGTGGTTTCCACCAGTTCGGCGGTCATCAGCCACTGCGGGCGCTTCTTGCCGATGCCCGACGACGGATGAATCCAGAAGCGCCGCTGCCGCGCGCCGAGGTAATCGCCGTCTTCGGTTTTCTGGCCGATCTGGCTGAGCAAGCCGACCAGCACCGCTTTGTGCAGCTTCGGATAATCCGCCGGCTCTTTGTTCAGGCTCAGCTGCATGTCGCGGCAGATCAGGCTCAACTGGCGATGAGAGTCACGCCACTCGCGCAAGCGCAGGTAATTGAGGAAATTCTTCCGGCACCAATTGCGCAGCGGATTGGCGGTCAGCGCCTGGCGCTGTTCTTCAAAACCACGCCACAGATTGACCAGGCCGGCGAAGTCGGAATCCGGATCCTTCCATTGCGCATGGGCCTGATCCGCCGCTTGCTGACGCTCCGGTGGACGCTCGCGCGGGTCCTGAATCGACATGGCGCTGGCGACGATCAGCACTTCCTGCAGACTGCCAAGCCTGGCCGCTTCCAGGAGCATGCGGCCCATGCGCGGGTCGACCGGCAAGCGCGCCAACTGTCGACCGAGCGGCGTCAGCTGACTGTTGCGATCCACTGCCGAAAGCTCTTGCAGCAGGTTGAAACCGTCGCTGATCGCCTTGCCGTCCGGCGGTTCGATAAACGGGAACGCGGTGATTTCGCCGAGGCGCAGATGGAGCATCTGCAAAATTACGGCGGCGAGGTTGGTGCGCAGAATTTCCGGATCGGTAAATTCCGGGCGGCCGAGGAAATCCTCTTCGCTGTACAAACGCACGCAGATGCCCGGCTCGACCCGCCCGCAACGACCTTTACGCTGATTGGCGCTGGCCTGGGAAATCGCTTCGATTGGCAAGCGCTGGACCTTGGCGCGGTAGCTGTAACGACTGATGCGCGCGGTGCCGCTGTCGATCACATAGCGAATGCCCGGTACGGTCAACGAGGTTTCGGCGACGTTGGTCGCCAGCACCACACGACGGCCCGGGTGCGACTGGAAGATGCGCTGCTGTTCAGCCGGCGACAGGCGCGCGTACAGCGGCAGGATTTCAGTGTGCTTGAGCTGGGCCTTGCGCAACATGTCGGCGGCGTCGCGAATCTCGCGCTCGCCGGGCAGGAACACCAGCACATCGCCGGGGCTGCGCCGTTCGCTGCGCTCGTAGGCGGCGATTTCGTCGAGGGTGGCGAGAATCGCCTGATCGACGGTCAGGTCATCCTCGACCCGGTTGCCCTCTTCGTCCTGCTCCAGGGTCAGCGGCCGGTACCAGGTTTCCACAGGAAAAGTACGGCCCGACACTTCGACGATCGGCGCGTCATCGAAGTGCTTGGAGAAGCGCTCCAGATCGATGGTCGCCGAAGTAATGATGACCTTGAGGTCGGGACGGCGTGGCAGCAGGGTTTTCAGGTAGCCGAGGAGGAAATCGATGTTGAGGCTGCGTTCGTGTGCTTCGTCGACGATGATCGTGTCATAGCGTTCCAGATAACGATCGTTCTGGGTTTCCGCCAGCAGAATGCCGTCGGTCATCAGTTTGATCAGGGTGTTGGAATCGCTTTGATCTTCGAAACGCACCTGATAGCCGACCAGCGCTCCAAGCGGCGTGCCGAGTTCTTCGGCGACGCGACTGGCGACACTGCGCGCGGCGATCCGACGCGGCTGGGTATGGCCGATCAGACCGTGCTGGCCACGACCGATTTCAAGGCAGATTTTCGGCAACTGGGTGGTTTTGCCCGAACCGGTTTCGCCAGCGATGATCAGCACCTGATGTTGCTCCAGGGCCTTTTTGATTTCGTCGCGCTTGGCCGCGATCGGCAAACTGTCGTCGTAACGAATCACCGGCAGGCTCGCGCGACGCGCCAGTACCTGATCACAGGATGCCTGCATGCGCGTCACCCACTGGGCCAGTTTGGCCTCGTCGGGTTTCTTGCGCAGTTCAAGCAACTGCCGCCGCAGCCGGTGACGGTCGGCGAGCATGGCGTGATCGAGGTTTTTCAGCAGTTTGTCGATGGAGGGCGATTCGTCGGTCATCGGGTAGGCAATTCGGTCGTCTATTTATGCAGGGGGCGGATTGTCGCAGATTTGCGGCACCGAACACGACTGTGAGGTGCTCTTGTGGCGAGGGGATTTATCCCCGATCGGCTGCGCAGCAGTCGCCGACTGGATATCAACGTCGATCTGAAGCGTCTGAGTTGAATGGTTTTGGGGGTGCTTCGCAACCCATCGGGGATAAATCCCCTCGCCACAATGTATTCAGGGGGATTTATTCGTTATCAAGGCCCTTGCGCCGGTATGGGAAGACGTCGATGACCTTCCCCGCCCGAATCGCCTCCTGCAAGCCCTTCCAGTAATCGGCGTTGTACAACTCGCCATGCAATTGATCGAACAATTTCCGCTGCCCGGCATCGGCAAACAGGAACGGCGGAAACTCTTCGGGAAACACGTCCAGCGGGCCGATCGAGTACCACGGCTCAGAGGCCATTTCATCCTCCGGCGTGCGCGGTTGCGGGATGTGGCGGAAGTTGGCTTCGGTCAGGAAGCAGATTTCGTCGTAGTCGTAGAACACCACGCGCCCGTGACGGGTGACGCCGAAGTTTTTCAGCAGCATGTCGCCGGGAAAAATATTCGCCGCCGCCAATTGCTTGATCGCCAGACCGTAATCTTCCAGCGCTTCGCGCACTTGCGCGTCGTTGGCGTTTTCCAGATACAGGTTGAGCGGAGTCATCCGCCGCTCGGTCCAGCAGTGGCGGATCAGCACGGTTTCGCCTTCGACCGAAACCGTCGACGGCGCGACCTCTAGCAGTTCCTCCAGACACGCCGGATCGAACTTGCTCAGCGGAAAACGAAAGTCGGCAAATTCCTGGGTATCGGCCATGCGCCCGACCCGATCGACGCTTTTCACCAGCCGATACTTTTCGATCACCGTGGCGCGGTCGACGTTTTTCGACGGCGAAAAGCGGTCCTTGATGATTTTGAATACGGTGTTGAAACCCGGCAGGGTAAACACGCTCATGACCATGCCGCGCACGCCCGGGGCCATGATGAACTGATCGTCGGTGTTGGCCAGGTGATTGATCAGCGCGCGGTAGAACTCCGACTTGCCGTGCTTGTAGAAGCCGATCGAGGTGTACAGCTCGGCGATGTGCTTGCCCGGCAGAATGCGTCGCAGAAAACCGATGAACTCCGCCGGCACCGGTACATCGACCATGAAATACGAACGGGTGAAAGAGAAGATGATCGACACATCGGCTTCGTCGGTGATCAACGCATCGATCTGAATGCCCCGACCTTCGCGGTGCAACAGCGGAATCACCAACGGCCATTGCTCATCGCGGGTGTAAATGCGTCCGACCAGATACGCGCCCTTGTTGCGGTAGAGCACCGAGGAAAATAGCTCGACACTCAGCTCCGGGTCCTTGCACACCCAGTCCGGCAGATTCTCGCGCAGTTGTGCTTCGAGCCGCAGCAGGTCGCCAGGCAGATCGGCGTAATCTTCGCTGAAGCGGTAGTCGGCGAAGATGCTGGCGAGCATCCCGGACAGTTGGCCCTGCGGCTTGTACGTACGGGTTTGCGCGGCGCGGGCGCGGCGCAGGCTCGGGCGCGTGGTGTGGATGAACATGCAGCCGTCGCTGATCAGGTCGTGGCTGAACAGCCCGCAGAAAATCGAGTTGTACCAGGTTTCGGACAGCTCATCGTCGAAGCGCAGGTCAATCACACTGATGTAGGCGCTTTTCACCAGCGGCCAGCAGCTGACGTCCATCAGTGTTTCGTCATTGAAATACTCGCGCAGGCGAGCAACGGTTTCGCCGACCTTTTCTTCGTACAGATTGATCCGCGCCGCCGAGGCGACCTGCGCCTCCTGCCAGCGCGCCTGTTCGAAGCGCTCGCGCGCGCCGTCGGTGATGCGGCGGAAATGCTCGCGGTAATCGTCGAAGCCGGCGAGGATCATCCGGGCGATCTCGGTGGCTGGCCATTGCTGCGACATAAATGAAACCTCGGCGGGAATTCGGTTGGTCTGAGCTTAGTCACGGAAGCGCTCGCAGGAAAAGCGCAATTTCTGCCAAAACCGATACAGCGCTGACCGTTGACGGTGTTTCTCGCGCAGGTTAATCCCAAGGCAGAATTAAAAGCCCGAATAGCGGTTGCCATGATCCGGACGCTCGGCAACACTCTCGTCCCGATCAAGGAAGGAGCCCGCCGTGAGCCCTGTCGATATTTTCCGCATGTTGTCGCTGGCCGCTATCTGGGGCGCGAGTTTTCTGTTCATGCGCATCATTGCCCCGGTGATCGGCACGATCCCGACCGGTTTCTTTCGGGTGTCGATCGCGGCTGCCGGGCTGCTGGTGATCCTTGGGCTGATGCGCATCAGCTGGGATTTCAAGGGCAAGCTGAAGACCGTGATGCTGCTGGGCGTAATCAACTCGGGAATTCCGGCGACGCTGTATTCGGTTGCCGCCCAGGTATTGCCGGCGGGCTATTCGGCGATCTTCAACGCCACGACGCCGCTGATGGGCGTGTTGATTGGCGGTTTGTTCTTCAGCGAAAAGCTCACGGCGGCCAAGCTCAGCGGCGTGTTCCTCGGTCTGTTCGGCGTCGGTGTGCTGACGCGTGCCGGTCCCGTAGCCTTCGATCTGCAACTGCTGATGGGCGCGGTCGCCTGCCTGCTGGCGACCACTTGCTACGGCTTTGCCGGATTCCTCGCACGGCGCTGGCTGGATCAGGCCGGTGGGCTGGACAGCCGTTTGTCGGCATTGGGCAGCATGCTCGGGGCGACGTTGTTTTTGCTGCCGCTGTTCGCCTACAGCACCATTACCGCGCCGCCGGTCAGCTGGGGCGGCTGGCAGGTCTGGCTGTCGCTGCTAGGCCTGGGCCTGGGTTGCACGGCGTTTGCCTACATCATCTATTTCCGCCTGCTCAGCTCGATCGGCCCGGTGAAATCGATGACCGTGACCTTCATGATCCCGCCGTTCGGCGTGTTGTGGGGGGCGTTGTTGCTGGATGAGCCGTTGTCGATGGCGCACATTTATGGCGGAGTGTTGATTGCGGCGGCGTTGTGGCTGGTGTTGAAGCCGGCGGTGGTCAAGCCTGCGAAGGTGCCAGCCCGTTAGAGGGTATGTGTCGCAGTTATTCGCGAGCAGGCTCGCTCCCACAGAAAAATACATTCCAATGTGGGAGCGAGCCTGCTCGCGAAAGGCGGCGCAACAAGCGCCACCTGCCTATCGGCTATCCGGTTTTACGGAACACAAATACCAACCCGACAATAATCAGCAGCATCCCCAGCACACTCAACGCCGCCAGCCGATTGCCGAAAATCAGGTAATCCATCACCGCCGTCACCGCCGGCACCAGATAGAACAGGCTGGTGACATTCACCAAATTGCCCCGCGCGATCAGTCGATACAGCAACAGCGTCGCCAGCACTGAAACCACCAGCCCCATCCATAACACCGGGACAATGAAGCCTGCGCTGTGTTCGAAGTGAAACGGCTGGAACGGTACGAAAATCGCGCACAGCAACAGGCCGGCCAGGTACTGCACTGGCAGCGTGCCGAGCGGATTGTCGGTGATGCGTTTTTGCATGATCGAGCCGAGCGTCATGCTCGCCAGCGCCAGCAAACCGAACAGCATGCCGGCCCAGGACATTCCAGCCAGACCGATCCCTTGATAAACCACCATGACCAGCCCGGCCAGGCCCAGCGCCAGGCCGAACAGGCGGCTCGCCGAACGCTGGCGTTCCATCAAGACCACGGTGAGGATCGGCTGAACGCCCATGATCGTCGCCATTACCCCCGGCGTGACTTTGCAATCCAGCGCCAGCAGATAAAAGATCTGATAGGCCCCGAGCAACACCAGTCCCGTGGCGATCGCGAACAGCATCGGCTTGCCGCCCTTGGGCAACTTCAATTTCAGCAACGGCGCCAGCAAGACCAGCCCGCACAGGGCGATGGCGAAGCGAATCAGCAGAAAGGCAAAGGGCGAAGCATGGGCGAGGCCCCACTTGGAGAAAATCGCCCCGCTGCTCCACAGCAGAACGAACAGGCTCGTGGACGTCGCCGCGAGCGCGGATTGTTTCGAAAGGACAAACATGAATACCACCTGTAGTCAGGCAAGAAGCCAACTCAGCCGAAGCTGAAATTCAGTAGGTTGTTCTGGCGGGCGCAGGGGTCAGCAGAAACTGCCGATCAACCCCGCACACCAACGCCCGGCGGCGAAACGACTGCGCACACCGGCGTGCTACTGACAGGCGGAGGGTAATGACTGATCTGCACAGGCTGCCGACTCCCGCACGGCACGACGCCAGCGTTGACCGCTGAATCGACTACCGCGTTGATGAGGGATGCAGGCATGGATGCTGATCTTTATTGAGGAAATGAAGGCGTGAGCATGGCGCTCAAGCGGGCTGACTATAACCAGCCCGGGACACAGATTGCAATGACTTGGGCAATGGGCCGGTAGCGACAGTGCGGCGCCGGGTGGTTAGGGTTATTGGCGTGGCAACGGATTGTCAGGAGACATGGAATGCAAGAGATCATATGCCAAGGGAACGGACGTATTTGCGGTATCAAATTTATCGGTCGGAGGCGAGGAAGCGGGCCGCTTCGCAGATTGCCGGCTTACAAGGCCAACTCAAGGCGGCCGACGCTTCGATTATGGATGTATCCCTGATTCAATTCGAACCGATAAACAGGCATGCGCTTCATGCTTTTGAAACATGGGAAGAACCCTGCTTTTTCTGGCATGAAGTCATCGCGTGGAAATCACGTGAGCCACGCGCATTGGACATTTCTATCTGGTTCGCCGGGCAGCTCTGCGGCCTGTGTTTTGCAAACCCGAACAATAGTCGACGAAGATTACGAGTTGTGAGATTGGAAGGGCGTCCTGGCGGAACACATCCTTTGAAAAATCGCATAGGACTACTAGCGATGATGGTAATTGAGCAATACGCGCATTTCGTTGGCTGCGATGTTATCGAAATACAAGAGCCGCTGGACGGTGCGATACCCGTTTATCAGAAGCTGGGTTTCAGCTTCGACATCGAAGGCCGCCTTGTCAAAACCTTGGAGAATCCAGTACTGTGAAAGCCAATCAATCACTGATCAAAGCGGGAGGCAACATGAAAAAAGCGAAACATAGACCTCCCGAAGCACTGGTCAGATCGCTGAAAACTAAAAGATTGGCTGATCATGAATTGACCGCTAATCAACGGCGTCTGTTGCAACTGCTGATCACCGGTATCGAAGATGAGCCCTCGGTGCTGGCCGCTGGCCGATTGTGAAAAAACCGCTCCTGAGGAGCGGTTTTTTATTTCTGAGCCAGCGTCAACCAAACAACCAATACCCCAGCAACGTCAGCACCAACACCGCCAGCACCGGGCGCATTACCCTGTAGGCCTTGGGATGCCGGCGCTTCCACTGCTTGACCACGCCGCTGAAACGGTCGCTGAAGTTCTTGCTCCAGGCATAAGCCTGGTTGATGCCGCCAACGCGTTCATCATCAAGATTCTGCGGCGCGGTGGCGCGGCCGAGCCAGCCGCTGATGAAGCGATTGATGCGGGTCATCAGGCGGTTGCTCAGCGGGCGTTCGATGTCACAGAACAGAATCACTCGAGTCTGAGCGGTTTCATTCTTGACCCAGTGCACGTAAGTCTCGTCGAACATCACGTCATCGCCGTCGCGCCAGGCATAGACCTGACCGTCGACGAAGATCCGGCAATCATCGGAGTTGGGTGTCGACAGGCCGAGGTGATAACGCAGGGAGCCGGCGAACGGGTCACGGTGCGGATTGAGGTGACTGCCGCCCGGCAGCAGCGCGAACATTGCGCCCTTGACGTTGGGTATGGCACTGACCAGCGCCACGGTTTTCGGGCAAAGGGCTTCGGCCGACGGCAGCGGTTTGTCGTACCACTTCAGATAGAACCGCTTCCAGCCCTTCTTGAAGAACGAACCGAAACCCGCATCATTGTTCTTCTCGGCGGCGCGAATGTAGCCTTCGTCGAACAGGTGCATAGCTTCGTCGCGAATGGTTTCCCAATTGTCGCGCAGTACATCCAGCTCCGGAAACTTGCTGCGATCCAGATACGGTCTGGATGGCACTGCGGAAAACAGGTACATCAACGCGTTGTACGGAGCAAACAGTGCGGAGTGGTTGACGAACTGGCGCAATACCGGCAAACGCGCCTTGCCGCGCAAATGCACATAGAGCGTACTGCCCAGAAACAGCAACAGCACAAACGCCTTGGCGGCAAACGAAACGGTCATCAACGACTCCTTGAATAAAGACAACGCTGCGCAATGCCCTTTTCCCGGCATGGCAGCCGGCCATGATAAACACTACCGGCTCCGGGAAAAACCCGCCTGACACAAGATTCAGTGTTAAGCATTACGCAACAAAGCCTTTATTAACATGCAGCGCCTGAACCCTGGCTGACTTGAATCAACAGGCTTACTGCTGGTTCTCCTGCTCGGTAAACAGGTCACTGAACAGCATGCTCGACAGATAACGCTCGCCCGAATCCGGCAGCACCACGACGATGGTTTTGCCCTGCATCTCTGGTTTCTCCGCCAGACGCACCGCCACCGCCATGGCAGCACCGCAGGAAATCCCGCACAAAATCCCCTCTTCCTGCATCAGGCGCAAAGCCATGGCCTTGGATTCTTCATCGGTCACCTGTTCGACGCGATCGACCATCGACAGATCAAGATTCTTCGGCACAAAACCGGCGCCAATGCCCTGAATCTTGTGCGGGCTCGGCTTGATCTCGGCACCGGCCAACGCTTGCGTAATCACTGGCGAAGACGCCGGCTCGACGGCCACCGACAGAATCGGTTTCCCGGCGGTGTTCTTGATATACCGCGAGACACCGGTAATGGTTCCACCGGTACCTACGCCAGCCACCAGCACATCCACGGCGCCGTCGGTGTCGTTCCAGATTTCCGGGCCGGTGGTCTTCTCATGAATCGCCGGGTTGGCCGGGTTATCGAACTGCGCCGGCATGAAGTATTTGTCGGCATCGCTGGCGACGATTTCCGCAGCTTTCTCGATGGCGCCCTTCATGCCCTTGGCCGGCTCGGTCAACACCAGTTCCGCGCCCAAGGCTTTCAGAACCTTGCGGCGCTCGATGCTCATCGACGCCGGCATGGTCAGCATCAATTTATAGCCACGCGCAGCGGCAACGAAGGCCAGACCGATACCGGTGTTACCGGAAGTCGGCTCGACAATGGTCATGCCCGGCTTGAGTCTGCCGCTGCTTTCGGCGTCCCAGATCATGTTGGCGCCGATTCGGCATTTGACCGAGTAACCGGGGTTGCGCCCCTCGATCTTGGCCAGGATGGTGACCCCGCGCGGCGCGATGCGGTTGATCTGGACCAGCGGCGTATTACCGATGGAATGGGCGTTGTCAGCGTAAATACGGCTCATGGCTGGGTCCTTATGCAGCGTTGAATTCAGCCTTCCAAGGTAAGCCCGTTGCCGATCACAGTCCAGTCGGGTCGAACGTCTGCAAACGCGCGGAGTCAATCGCTTTGAATCGTCAAGCCACACTCTTGAAGGAACAATGGCATGAAACGTCGTTACAGCTGGCCGCTCTGGACCCTGACGGGTGTCGTGGTGCTGCTGGTCGCCCTGCATTTCGCCCTGCCCTATCTGGTACGCGACTACCTCAATGACAAACTTGCGGACATGGGCGATTACCGTGGCCAGATCACCGATGTCGACCTCGCGCTGTGGCGCGGCGCCTACAAAATCAACGGCCTGAAGATCGTCAAGGTCGACGGCAAAGTACCGGTGCCGTTCGTCGATGCGCCGTTGATCGATCTGTCGGTGAGCTGGCATTCGTTGTGGTACGACCATGCCGTGGTCGCGCAGGTGCAATTCCTCAACCCCGAAATCAACTTCGTCGACGGCGGCCCCAACAAGCAGAACTCGCAGACCGGTCAGGGCACCGACTGGCGTGAGCAGTTGGGCAAGCTGCTGCCGATCACCCTCGATGAGGTGCAGATCAACGACGGCCGTATCACCTTCCGCAACTTCAATTCCAAGCCGCCGGTGAACATGAATGCCAGCAACGTCAACGCCAGCATCTACAACCTGACCAATGTGGTCGACAAGGAAGGCAAACGCGACGCGCGCTTTGAAGGCAAGGCGTTGCTGCTGGGGCACGCGCCATTGGAAACCACCGCCACCTTCGATCCACTGAGCAACTTCGAAGACTTCGAATTCCGCCTGCGCGCCCGTGACATCGAGCTCAAACGCATGAACGACTTCGCCGCTGCCTACGGCAAATTCGATTTCAACGCCGGCCACGGCGATGTGGTTATCGAAGCCAAGGCAGAGAAAGCCCGACTCACCGGCTACATCAAACCCCTGCTGCGCGACGTCGACGTATTCAACTGGCAGCAAGACGTCGAAAACAAGAACAAAGGCCTGTTCCGCTCAATCTGGGAAGCGCTGGTCGGCGGCACCGAGACCGTGCTGAAAAACCAGAACAAAAACCAGTTCGCCACCCGCGTTGAACTCAGCGGCAATGTTCACCAGCAGAACGTCAACGCCTTCGAAGCGTTTTTGCAGATTTTGCGCAATGGCTTCATCCAGGCATTCAATGCGCGGTACGAACGGCCGAAGCCAGATGAGGATTAAGTTTTGCGGTTGACGAAATATTCGGCCATCCGCCGAGACTGAGTCAACATGTGACGCTCCATTCAGAGACTGAATAAGCCGTCTGCGTTCACAGTCGACCGGCGTGCGCGTTATAGTCGAGCATCCGATTATTTCGCCCCGCCCTGCCCGCAAGGTCAGCGTTACCGTTCGAGGATTTGCAGATGAAGTTCGAAGGCACCCAGGCCTACGTCGCCACCGATGACCTGAAGCTGGCGGTCAACGCCGCCATCACCCTGGAACGGCCGCTGCTGGTCAAGGGTGAGCCCGGCACCGGCAAGACCATGCTCGCCGAGCAACTGGCCGAGTCGTTCGGTGCCAAGCTGATCACCTGGCACATCAAGTCCACCACCAAGGCCCATCAGGGTCTGTACGAGTACGACGCCGTCAGCCGTTTGCGCGACTCGCAGCTGGGCAATGAAAAAGTCCACGACGTGCGCAACTACTTGAAGAAAGGCAAGCTCTGGGAAGCCTTCGAGTCCGAGGAGCGGGTGATTCTGCTGATCGACGAAATCGACAAGGCCGACATCGAGTTCCCCAACGACCTGTTGCAAGAACTCGACAAGATGGAGTTCTACGTTTACGAGATCGACGAGACCATCAAGGCCAAGAAGCGCCCGATCATCATCATTACATCCAACAACGAGAAAGAGCTGCCGGACGCCTTCCTGCGCCGCTGCTTCTTCCACTACATCGCTTTCCCCGACCGCACTACCCTGCAGAAAATCGTCGACGTGCACTACCCGGACATCAAAAAGGACCTGGTCAGCGAAGCGCTCGATGTGTTCTTCGACGTGCGCAAGGTACCGGGTCTGAAGAAAAAGCCTTCGACATCCGAGCTGGTCGACTGGCTGAAACTGCTGATGGCCGACAATATCGGCGAAGCGGTGCTGCGCGAGCGCGATCCGACCAAAGCCATTCCGCCGCTGGCAGGCGCACTGGTGAAAAACGAACAGGACGTGCAACTGCTTGAGCGCCTGGCGTTCATGAGCCGGCGCGGCACCCGCTAAGAGGCTGCTGCCATGTTGCTCAACCTGTTCAACGAAATGCGTGCAGCCAAGGTACCGGTGTCGGTGCGCGAGCTGCTCGACCTGATCAACGCGCTGAAACAGCGCGTGACCTTCGCCGACATGGACGAGTTCTATTACTTGTCGCGGGCGATCCTGGTGAAGGACGAACGCCATTTCGACAAGTTCGACCGCGCGTTCGGCGCCTACTTCAATGGCCTGGAGAAACTCGACGATCACTTGCAGGCGCTGATTCCCGAGGACTGGCTGCGCAAGGAATTCGAGCGCTCGCTGAGCGACGAAGAACGCGCGCAGATCCAGTCCCTCGGTGGGCTGGACAAGCTCATCGAAGAGTTCAAGAAGCGTCTGGAAGAACAGAAGGAACGCCACGCCGGCGGCAACAAATGGATCGGCACCGGCGGCACCAGCCCGTTCGGCTCCGGCGGTTTCAACCCTGAAGGCATCCGGGTTGGCGACGCCGGCAAGCGTCAGGGCAAAGCGGTCAAGGTCTGGGATCAACGCGAGTACAAGAACCTCGACGATTCGGTGGAACTGGGCACACGCAATATCAAGGTCGCCCTGCGTCGTCTGCGCAAGTTCGCTCGCCAGGGTGCGGCGGAAGAACTCGACATCGACGGCACCATCGACCACACCGCCAAGGACGCCGGCCTGCTGAACATCCAGATGCGCCCGGAACGGCGCAACACGGTGAAGCTGCTGCTGTTGTTCGACATCGGCGGCTCGATGGACGCGCACGTGAAGATCTGTGAGGAATTGTTCTCGGCCTGCAAGACCGAGTTCAAGCACCTGGAGTACTTCTACTTTCACAACTTCATTTATGAATCAGTGTGGAAGAACAACATGCGCCGCACTTCCGAACGCACTTCGACTCAGGATCTGCTGCACAAGTACGGCGCCGACTACAAAGTGATCTTTATCGGTGACGCCGCGATGGCGCCCTACGAAATCACCCAGGCTGGCGGCAGCGTCGAGCACTGGAACGAAGAGCCGGGTTACGTGTGGATGCAGCGCTTCATGGAGAAATACAAGAAGCTCATCTGGATCAACCCGTATCCGAAGGACACGTGGGGCTATACCTCGTCGACCAACATCGTCCGCGATCTGATCGAGGATCAGATGTATCCGCTGACGCTGCGCGGGCTTGAGGAAGGGATGCGGTTTCTTTCCAAATGACGACCTGATCGTGCCCATGCTCCGCGTGGGAATGCATCAAGTCACGCTCTGCGTCACAGGGACGCGGAGCGTCCCGGGCGGCATTCCCACGCGGAGCGTGGGAACGATCAACATCTTCGCCAGCAGGCTTTTAGCGATCTTTGAAGCGCTGCAAATATTCGACATGCTCGCGGTGCGCGACGTCCTGCACTACCGGCCTCAATCTCACCTTCGCTCCCGGCAGGCATTGCGCCAATTGTGCCAGTGCCAGCGGCGTCAACGCGCCCAGGCGCGGGTATCCGCCAATGGTCTGGCGATCGTTGAGCAACACGATCGGTTGGCCATCGGGCGGCACCTGCACCGCGCCCAGTGGAATCCCCTCGGAGATCATCGGCGCACCCTGATATTGCAACGCCGCGCCGAGCAGGCGGATGCCCATGCGGTCGGCGCGACTGTCGATGGTCCAGGTGCTGTTGAAGACATCGAACAGGCTCTGCCCGCTGAACTGGCCGATCTGAGCTCCGAGCACCAAGTCCAAAGGCGCATGCGTTTTGAAATCCGGCCGCAGCGCCGAAGGCATTTCGCGCACCGCTGACGCTTCGCCGCTGTAACCGAGCGCCGCCCCTTTGGCGAGCGGAAGGCCCATGCCATCAAGTCCGCCCAATTCTTCTCGCAGTACCGTGGCACTGCTGCCCAGTACCTTGGGCGCAGCAAACCCACCGGGCGCGGCCAGATAAGCCCGGGCGCCGAGCAAGGGTTGGCTAATCCGCAATGTCTGCCCTTTCGCCAACCGGAAACTGCGCCACGGCGCCAGCGGTTGGCCGTCGATCTGCGCGCCGAGATCCGCTCCCGCCAGCGCCAACAGGCAATTCTCTTCAGCCACCACGGCAAACCCGCCGAGGGTGATTTCAACTACCGCCGCATCCAGTTCATTGCCCAATAGCCAATTGGCCCAGCTCATGGAACACCAATCCGCCGCGCCGCCCTGGGTCACGCCCAGATGTCGCACGCCAAACCGCCCGGCGTCCTGCAACAGGCACAGCGGCGTGCTGGCTTCGATCGTCAATCGACTCATGGCAACGCCTCCAGTGGAGTGTCGTCGCCGCCCAAGCGTATGAATTCGGCGTGGTCGACCGCTTCGAAGCGCACCGTGTCGCCGGGTTGCATCAGGCTGTAGCCGTCGCGATGGCGATCGAAGAGTTTTGCCGGGGTGCGCCCGATCAGGTTCCAGCCACCGGGTGAGACCACCGGATACGCTGCGGTCTGCCGCTCGGCGATACCGACGCTGCCGGCGGCGACTTTCTTGCGCGGTGTGTTCAAGCGCGGCGCGGCGAGCATTTCTTCGACCAGGCCCATGAAGGCAAAACCCGGCGCAAAGCCAAGGGCGAACACCTGATATTCCCGTGCGCTGTGGCGACGAATCACCTCCTTCACCGCCAGCCCGCTGCGTTCGGCCAACAGGCTCAGTTCCGGGCCGACACTCAAGTCGTACCAGACCGGCAAGACGTGGCACTGCCCAGCGCTTCGCGCATTCGGCGCCAGATCGACCAGCGCTTCGGCGATCAAGTCACGCGCCTGAGCAGGACTCAACAGCGTCAGATCGTAATGCACCATCAACGTCGTGTAGGACGGCACCAGATCGATCAGTTGTGCACCAAACGCCGTGCGCAAGCGCTCGCTGGCGGCGAGCATCCACGGCATGTTGGCTTCGGCGATGTCATCGAACAGACGCAACATCAGGCAGTCGAGCGCCACCACTTCAATCCGTGGGTTCATGACGCACTCGACTGTTGCAAGGCCTGGCGAATGCGCTGCACGGCGGCCACGGAACTGGCGTTGTCGCCATGTACACACAATGTATTGGCGCGCAGGATCAAGGCGCTGCCATCGCTGGCGGTGAGCGCGCCGCCAGCGGCGATGGTCAGTGCTTGCCCGATGATCTTTTCGGCCTCGTGATGCACCGCGCCCGGCAATTGCCGCGAGACCAATCGACCCACGCTGTCGTAGGCGCGATCGGCAAAAGCTTCGAACCACAACGTTACTCCGTATTCATCACCGATTTGCTGCGCTGCGGCGTTGTCACGGGTTGCCATCAACATAAGTGGCAGGTTGCTGTCATACGCGGCCACGGCCTGCACTACCGCGCGCAATTGCGCCGGGTTGGCCATCATGTCGTTGTACATCGCGCCGTGGGGTTTGACGTAACTCACACGTCCGCCCTGCGCCTTGCAGATGCCGTCGAGGGCACCGATCTGGTAATGCAGGATGTCCTGCAGCTCTTGCGCGGAATAGGCCATGGAGCGCCGGCCGAATCCGACCAGATCCTGATAGGCCGGGTGCGCGCCAATCTGCACGCCGTGTTCGAGGGCCAGCGCCACGGTTTTGCGCATGATGCTCGGGTCGCCAGCATGGAAACCGCAGGCGATGTTGGCGCAATCGATGAAGGGCATGACCTCGGCGTCCAGACCCATGGTCCAGCTGCCGAAGCTCTCGCCAATGTCGCAATTCAATAGCAGGCGGCTCACGGTGAACACTCCTGTAGCTGCTGGTCTTTTTATCTGTAGGAGACTTCTGCGCAGGGTATCAGTTACTGCGCGTCGAGTTGCTTGCCACGGGTTTCCGGCAGGCTCAGCGCCGCCAGAATCACCACGCCGTAAGACACCGCCGCGAAGGCGCCGATGCCCATGCTCAATGGCACTTTCTGGCTGAGCAGGCCGATCAGCAGCGGAAACAACGCCGCCAGTGCGCGGCCGATGTTGTAGCAGAAACCCTGACCCGAGCCGCGAATCCGCGTGGGGAACAATTCAGTCAGAAACGCGCCCATGCCGCTGAAAATCCCCGAAGCGAAGAAGCCCAGCGGAAAGCCCAGCCACAGCATCACGCCGTTGCTGACCGGCATCTGCGTGTAGAGCAGAACGATGGTGAACGAGCCGACCGCGAACAAGATGAAATTCTTTTTCCGCCCGAGCAGGTCGGTCAGATACGCGCTGATCACATAGCCGACGTAGGAACCGACGATCACCATCGCCAGATAACCGCCGGTGCCGAGCACGCTCAAGCCACGTTCGTTCTTGAGGAAAGTCGGCAGCCAGGAGGTGATCGCGTAGTAACCGCCCAGCGCACCGGTGGTCAGCAAGGAAGCGCGAAACGTGGTGAAGAGCATGCCGGGGGCAAAGATCTCGTAGAACTTCGCCGGGTTCTCTGGTGTTTGTGCTGCTTTGGCTTCGCGATAGATTTCCGGATCTTTTACCAGGCGACGGACAAAAATCACGAATATCGCCGGCACGATGCCAAGGATGAACAGCGCGCGCCAGGCGTCTTCCGCTGGCAGCACCGAGAACAGCAACGCGTACAGAATCGCCGTCAGGCCCCAGCCCAGCGCCCAGCCGGATTGCACCATGCCCACCGCTTTGCCGCGATCCTTGGCGCGGATCACTTCACCGATCAGCACCGCGCCGGCGGTCCATTCACCGCCGAAACCGAAGCCCATCAGGGTGCGCGCGATCAGCAATTGTTCGTAGTTTTGCGCGAAGCCGCAGAGGAAGGTGAAGAAGGCGAACCACAGCACCGTCAGTTGCAAGGTGCGCACGCGGCCGATGCGGTCGGAGAGGATCCCGGCGACCCAACCGCCGATCGCCGAGGCGATCAGAGTGCTGGTGTGAATCAGCCCCGCTTCGCCCGTGGTGATGCCCCACATTGCGATCAGCGTCGGCACAACGAAGCTGAGCATCTGCGTGTCCATGCCGTCCAGACCGTAGCCGATCTTGCAGCTCCAGAACGTGCGGCGCTCCTGCTGGTTGATGTTGCGATACCAGTCGAACGGCCCGGGGCGCGCCGCAGGCTTGGATAAAGGGAGGGTATCGGGAGCACTCATGGCAAATCTCCGCAGGGCTTTTATTGGTCTTGTTCGAAGCTCCGACGACGCCTATCGTGGGAACCGGATGCGCCGATTTTTCGTCGCCCTGCCCTGCGCCGTCCAACGAATAAAAACCCGCCTTAGGCATAAGAAAAATTTGTCACTCGAGCCTTGTCCATGAATCTGAAGTTTCTCGAGACCTTTGTCTGGGTCGCGCGCCTGAAGAGTTTTCGCCTGACCGCTGACAAGCTGTTCACCACCCAGGCATCGATTTCCAGCCGCATTGCGGTGCTCGAAGGCGAGCTGGGCGTAAAGCTGTTTTTGCGCGACTCACGCGGCGTCAGCCTGACCCCGGAAGGCCTGAAAGTGCTCGACTATGCCGAGCAGATGCTCGACACCATGGCGGCGCTGAAGCAGTCGATCGAAACCCGTTCGAGCAAGGTCGGCCGGGTGCGTATCGGCGTGATGGACACGGTGATTCATACCTGGCTGAGCCCGCTGGTGGCGCAGATGACCGATCTATACCCACGGGTGGAAATCGAACTGGTCGCGGATACTGCGCTGAACCTCTGCGATCAGCTGCAAAAGGGCTTTCTCGATCTGGTGTTGCAAACCGATCTGATCCGCCACGAAAGCGTGCGCAGCCTGGAGTTGGCCAGCCATCCGCTGGGCTGGATCGTCGCCAGCAATTCGATCTACAACCGCGACTACGCCGACCTCGCCGAACTGGCGCAGGAGCGGATTATCACCTACTCGAAAAACTCACGACCGCATCAGGATATCGTCGCCCTGATGCAGGCCAACGGCGTCATGGCGCCACGCTTGAATTGCGTGAATTCGGTGTCAGCGATCACCCGGTTGTTGCGCGATGGCTTCGGTATCGGCGCGCTGCCGCCGGTGCTGGTGGCCGAGGAACTGGCGCGTGGCGAATTGATCTTGCTCGACATCGAGCAGCGGCCGGCGAATCTGCCGGTGGTGGTGTCGTGGCGGGTCGGGGTTGAGTGGGTCGAGGAGATTGTGACGTTGTGTCAGCAGGTGCTAGCGGGGTATGCGCACAAGGTGGGCAAGGACTGCATCACCCTCACTGGATGATTAGTGGCGAGGGGATTTATCCCCGCTCGGCTGCGCAGCAGTCGTGATTGCGGCCAACGCGGTCTTTCAGAGGTACCGCATTTGCAGGTTTTGGGGCTGCTGCGCAGCCCAACGGGGATAAATCCCCTCGCCACAGAACTCATTCACCACAGAACTTACTCCCCCATAGCCCATTCACCACAGAACCCACTCACCTCAGTACCCACCCACCACAGAGCCTCGCCACAGAATCCCCATGCCATAAAGCCTCTGTTGCCAGAGGGGATTGAGCAGGTCTTACAAACCGCGGACGTCGCGATCTTCGATCGGTCGGCTCTGGCGCAGGCGGCGGCCGCCGAGGACGACCCAGTCGATCAGGCGGAACAGGCATTCGATGCCGAACGACAGCAGCAATGCGCCGCTCATGCCCCAGATCATCGCCTCGGGCGTCAGCAGGATCTGATAGCTGTAACCGTTCCAGGTTTCCTTGCGAATATCCGGATCGGCGGCCAGCACCACTTGCAGGAAGCGCACATACCACGGGCCTTGCATCGCCTGGAATTGCTTGTCCAGCGCGACCTGGCGCGTGAGCAAGGTGTTCAGGCTGTCGGCATCGCTGCGGAAAATCGGGTCTTCGCTGGCCCGGTAATGTGCGACCAGCGCCTGCATATCGCCTTTGAAAAACTGATCCGCCGTGCCCTGGAAACCACGCAGACCGGTCTGCGCTTCGATCAGGTGCGCTTCGACACGTTGCGCGTAATCGTTGATGAACCCCGGCACCTGGACACCGATCAACAGGCCCGCCGCAAACAACACCAGCCGTAGATAACTGAGCAACATGGGTGCAAATCCTTATTCGGTCTTGCCCTGGCTGACGCATTCGCCGCGTCGCCACAGGCTCCATTGGCCCGGTTCGTAGCGGGTCCAGGTTTCATTTTCGGTCAAAGGCTCGGTGGCAATCACCGTGACCACGTCGTTGGGCGTGGTTTCGGCCTGGAAATCGACGATCACATCGACATCCTTGAGCCGCGCCGGGCCGAACGGTGCGCGGCGGGTGATCTGAGCGAGTTTGGTCGAGCAGTAACAGAACAGCCAGTCGCCGTCGCTGAGCAGGCAATTGAACACGCCCTTGCTGCGATATTCAGCGCAAGCCGCGACCAGATCCGGCAGCAGCACTTCGATATCGACCGGCTCGGGGAAGGCTGCGCGTACCCGGTTGAGCAAATCGCAGAAGGCCGCTTCGCTGTCGGTATCGCCGACCGGGCGGTAGAAACTCTTGATCGGAGTGAAGTCGGCGAGTTGACCGTTGTGCGCGAAACACCAGTTGCGCCCCCACAGTTCGCGGACGAACGGGTGGGTGTTGGACAGGCAGACCTTGCCGACATTGGCCTGGCGGATGTGGCCGATGACCACTTCGCTCTTGATCGGATAGCGCTGCACCAGATTGGCCACTTCCGACTCGCTGCTCGCCGCCGGGTCCTGAAACAGACGCAAGCCGCGCCCTTCGTAGAAGGCAATGCCCCAGCCGTCGCGGTGCGGGCCGGTGCGGCCGCCGCGCTGCATCAGGCCGGTGAAGCTGAACACGATGTCGGTCGGCACGTTGGCACTCATGCCCAGTAATTCACACATGTGCGGACTCTCGGGTTACAGACGCGGCTCGACCCGCATACGCTGCGGATTGTTCGGTACTGGCGGGCGGCCGTAGCGGTCGTCACCGGCGCCACCGAATGGCTGATCGTCGTCGCGCTCCTCGGCACGGGCCGCGGCCTTGGCGGCCTCGGCGCGTTCACGCCGGGCTGTCGAGGCGCGCTCGATCGGCAGGCGGATCAAGACGAAAACCAGATACACCCCGAAGGCGATCATGCCGTACATGAACAAATCGGAAACCGCGCGCCAGGCGTTGTTGCCGACCTTGAACAGCATGTCCAGGGCGGTGATGGCGATGGCCGGTGCTACTTTGGCCTTCACCGGATCGACGATGGTCGGGCTGAACAGCAACACCGCCATCAGCACACGCAGCGGCTCGCGCAGCCAGCGCCACATCCAGGTGGTCAGGCGCATCCATACCAGCAGGCAGCCCACGGCGGCAAAGGCGTAAAGGCCCCAGGCGATCAGATAGTCGTTCTCGGTCATGGTGTCCATGGCAAGGCAGGCAAATAGGCGCTTATAGTAACGACTTTTCGCCCATGCGGCTTGTCCCAATACCAGACGGCCACTGTTATCCCTGTGGGAGCGAGCTTGCTCGCGAATGCGGTGTGTCATTGCAGCAAAAGTCATCTGCCAGGACGCCTTCGCGAGCAAGCTCGCTCCCACAGGGCTCTGCGGCGGTTTCAAAATACGCGAAACCTTTATCCGAATATTGTCCGAGAGCCTTCCATGCCCCAATCCGCCAATGTCATGACTGCCCCGATTGCCCAGCGGGCGCCCGGCGCCGACCCGTATGCCTGGCTGCAGGAGCGCGACACCGACGCGGTGCTCGACTACCTCAAGGCTGAAAACGCTTATCAGGAAGCGCAAACCGCCGATCAGGCCGAGCTGCGTGAAAGCCTGTTCAATGAGATCAAGGGCCGGATTCTCGAGACTGATCTGTCACTGCCCTCGCCTTGGGGCCCTTATCTGTATTACACGCGCACCACCGCCGGTGACGAATACGCCCGGCACTACCGCTGCCCGCGTCCTGCCGACGACAGCCTGACCCTCGATGAAAGCCGCGAACAATTGCTGCTCGACCCGAATGCGCTGGCCAATGGCGGCTTCTTCTCGCTCGGTGCTTTCAGCATCAGCCCCGATCACCAGCGCCTGGCCTACAGCGTCGATGCTTCGGGCGACGAGATCTACACGCTGTTCGTCAAGGAGCTGTCCAACGACAGGGTCAGCGAACTGGAATTCGAGGACTGCGACGGCAGCATGACCTGGGCCAACGACAGCCTGACCCTGTTTTTCGGTGTGCTCGACGACACCCATCGCCCGCATAAACTGTTCCGCTATCGCCTCGACGGCACTGCCGCCGAAGAGGTTTTTCACGAGCCAGACGGGCGGTTCTTCCTGCATTGCTACCGCGCCAGCTCCGAACAGCAATTGCTGCTGTCGCTGGGCAGCAAGACCACCAGTGAAGTCTGGGCGCTGGACGCCAATCAGCCACATCTGCCATTCAGCTGCCTGGCGCCACGGGTCGAAGATCACGAATACGACGTCGACCACGGCCTGCTCGCTGGCGTCTGGACCTGGTTTATCCGCACCAACCGCGACGGCATCAACTTCGCCCTGTATCAGGCCACGGACACTGGCGTGCCGCCGAGCGAAGCCGACTGGCAGAACCTGATCCCGCACAACGATGATGTGATGCTCGACGGCGTCAGCCTCAACGCAGAGGCGATGACCTTGAGCCTGCGCGAAGGTGGCCTGCCGATCATTGAGGTTCACCCGCAGGACCAGGCGTCGTATCGCGTGCAGTTGCCCGATGCGGCCTACAGTCTGCATGTGCAAAACAGCCTGGAATTCGACAGCGATCGCATTCGCTTGCGCTACGAAGCGTTGAATCGCCCGGCCCAGGTGCGCCAGTTGATTCTTGCCAGCGGCGAGCAAACGGTGCTCAAGGAAACCCCGGTACTCGGCCAATTTGATGCCGACGCCTATGTCAGCCAACGCCTATGGGCCACCGCCCCGGACGGTACGCAGGTGCCGATCAGTCTGGTGATGAAACGCGAGATGGTCGGTAAACCAGTGCCGCTGTATCTGTATGGTTATGGCGCTTACGGTTCCAGCCTCGATCCGTGGTTTTCCCATGCACGCCTGAGCCTGCTGGATCGCGGCATGGCCTTCGCCATCGCTCACGTACGCGGTGGTGGTGAATTGGGCGAAGCCTGGTATCGCGCCGGCAAGCAGGAACACAAACACAACACCTTCAGCGACTTTATCGCCTGCGCCGAGTTTCTGATCCTCAACGGCATCACCACGGCGGAGAAACTGGCGATCAGTGGCGGCAGCGCCGGTGGTTTGCTGATCGGCGCGGTGCTCAACCGGCGCCCGGATCTGTTCGGCGTAGCGATTGCCGAAGTGCCGTTCGTCGACGTGCTCAACACCATGCTCGACCCCGAGCTACCGCTGACCGTCACCGAATACGACGAATGGGGCAACCCGGAAGAACCGGACGTCTATGATCGGATCAAGGCTTACGCGCCGTACGAAAACGTCACCGCGCAGGCTTATCCGCCACTGCTGGTGATCGCCGGCTACAACGACAGCCGTGTGCAGTATTGGGAGGCGGCCAAGTGGGTGGCGAAATTACGCGCAACCAAGACCGATGACAACGTGCTGCTGCTCAAGACCGAACTGGGCGCCGGGCATGGCGGCATGAGCGGGCGCTATCAGGGATTACGTGACGTAGCGCTCGAATATGCATTTGTGTTCAAGGTTTTGGGCCTGGCCTGAGGAACTCCGTCGGTCACTTGGGTCTTAATTCCAGACCCATTGTGGCGAGGGGATTTATCCCCGTTGGGCTGCGAAGCGGCCCCAAAACCTGCAAACTCAGTATTTCTGAAGCACCGAGTTGGCAGGACTTGCGACTGCTGCGCAGCCGAGCGGGGATAAATCCCCTCGCCACAAAAGCCCGTTCCTACGGGATCCGTGTATAGCCTTGAAATGTGAAAACAATAAAGACCGCACCGACATGTCAGAACCGACCTTCCTGAACAACGAAATCCGCGACTGGCTGATGGACTGTGGCCTGTTCGATCAATTGCAGCTGGCCGACTTTGCGGCCGCTTCCGGTTACTTCAGCATCAGCACCGTGGCTGAGGGCGAGGCGATTTTTCGCGAGGGTGATGCCGGCAGTTTCATGTGCATCATCCACACCGGCCAGGTCGCCGTGCAGAAAACCGGCGCTGACGGCCAGGTGATCACCATGGCCACCCTGCGCAGCGGCCGCGCCTTCGGTGAAATGGCCGTGCTTGATGGCGAGCGCCGTTCAGCCACGTGTATCGCGGCGAGCAACTGTCAGTTGCTCAATCTGGGCAAGGACTCGCTGGAAAAAATGCTCAACGACGCACCGAAAATCGCCGCAAAGATCATCCGCGCCCTCGCCGTCTCGCTGTCCAAACGCCTGCGCATGGCCGACGGCCAACTCGCCGCGCAACAGGTTTAACCGCCGGGGGATTTGACCTTGTTGCCGTTCGGCTCGATGCCCGGCACCGGTTGATCCTTGCTCGGCGGGCTGGGCATTTCGATCGGTACCAGCGGTGGGCTGCCGCTGCCGGCGCCCGACTTGGGCAGGGTGATCGGGGGGATCTGCGGATACGGCGTCGGCGTCGCGGTGCCGGGCGAACCGGGTTGCGGCGTCGGGCTGACCGGAACGCTCTGCTGGGCCTGCACCGCAGTAATCGCGAGCGCGGCCAGGGTAATGACCGTTAGAATGGTGCGCTTCATCAAGGGCTCCGTTTGGCCTCTAGTCTGTGCTCAGGCTACTCCCAACGCGCCTGCTTGCCTTCCCCCCTTTAGAGATTTCCATGAAACGTTTCGTTCTGCTCGACACCACCCCGATCCCTGAAAACGGCGGTGCCCTGTGCCTGTTCGAGTATGGCGAGGACTTCGTCATCAAGATCCAGGGCGGCGACGGCGGGCAGTTGATGAACACGCGCATGCACGGTTCCGAGGACGCACTGGCCGAGATTCCCTGCCGCAAGGTCGCCGGCCGGCCGAATTCGCGGGTGTTGATCGGAGGCCTGGGCATGGGTTTCACCCTCGCCTCGGCACTCAAGCACCTGGGCAAGTCCGCCGAAGTGGTGGTCGCTGAGCTGGTGCCCGGCGTGGTCGAGTGGAATCGCGGCCCGCTCGGGGAAAAATCCGGTCGGCCATTGCTCGACCCGCGCACGGTGGTCCGCATGGAAGATGTGGCCAACGTGCTGCAAAGCGAGCCGAACGGTTTCGACGCGATCATGCTCGACGTCGATAACGGCCCTGAAGGCCTGACTCAAAAGGTCAACAGCTGGCTGTATTCCGCCGCTGGTCTGAATGCCTGCGCCAAAGCCCTACGCCCCAAAGGCGTGCTCGCGGTGTGGTCGGCCAGCGCCGACCGGCAGTTTTCCGACAAATTGAAGAAGGCCGGCTTCAAGGCCGAAGAAGTCCAGGTCTTCGCCCACGGCAACAAGGGCACCCGCCACACGATCTGGATTGCCGAGAAGCTCAAGGGCTGAGCTAAACTCTGCGCATAACCGTCATCAGTCTTTCTGCAAAGGTGAACCCATGAGTTCGTCCACCCCCACCAACACGTCGAAGCTGGACCGCATCCTCGCCGACAACCAGCGCGACAAGGAAATGGGCTACCGCGACAAGGCCCTGAAAATGTACCCGCACGTCTGCGGTCGCTGCGCCCGTGAGTTTTCCGGCAAGCGCCTGAGCGAACTGACCGTGCACCACCGCGACCACAACCACGACAACAACCCGCAGGACGGCTCGAACTGGGAGCTGTTGTGCCTGTATTGCCACGACAACGAGCACTCGCGCTACACCGATCAGCAGTATTTCGGCGAGGGCTCGCTGAGCACACCAAAAATCGCCAAGGCCACGCATAATCCGTTTGCGGCCCTGGCTGGCCTGATGAAAAAAGAAGATTAAAAGCAAAGATCGCAGCCTTCGGCAGCTCCTACACGGTGTACGCCATTAGACTGTAGGAGCTGCCGAAGGCTGCGATCTTTTGATCTTATCCCCGTATAATCGCCCTCTTTTTCCCGAAGGCACCCCGCTCGTGGCAGACAAACGGTACAGCTGCATTGGTTTGTATAACCCCAAATCACCGGAGAACGTCGGTTCGGTGATGCGCGCCGCAGGCTGTTACGGCGTAGCGTCGGTGTTCTACACCGGCAAGCGTTATGAACGCGCCGCCGACTTCGTCACCGACACCAAACGCGTGCACTACGACATCCCGCTGATCGGCATCGACGACCTGAAAAAAATCCTCCCGCTCAACTGCGTGCCCGTCGCCGTGGAGCTGGTCGACGGCGCCCGGCCGCTGCCCGAATACACCCACCCCGACCGAGCCCTGTATATCTTCGGCCCCGAGGACGGTTCGCTGGATAAAGAGATTCGCGACTGGTGCGAAGACGTCGTGTACATCCCGACCACCGGCTGCATGAACCTCGCCGCCACGGTCAACGTCGTGCTCTACGACCGCATGGCCAAAGGCCTGAACACCCGCTCCGGGCCGAAATTCCGCTGAAGCGTCGCACATTTGATGGAACAAGCTGACCGCCCTGGCAGTCAGCTTATCTATCAATCGCACCCTGCCTGGAGATAGACCATGAGCGAGCTCAAACGCGTAGAACGCATCGAATCCACCCCGTTCCAGTCGCCTTCGCACAAGAACGTGCATGGCTGGGAGCGCGTCGGCTCGTTGACCGGCGGCGTGCTGATGGTCGGCAAGGGCCTGCGCCGTGGCGGCGTGTTCGGCCTGATTCAAGTGGCGCTCGGCGGCATGGCCGTGGCCCGTGGCATTACCGGGCACTGCTCGGCGAAAAGCCTGCTGGAAAAAGGCCGTCAGGACATGAGCAACGTGCGGGCGAAGATCGAACGCGCCGGGGAAGAGCTGAGCAAGCTGAAGACCAATGCCGAAGTGGCCACCGAAACGGCAACCGTTACCGGCAATGATTCGCTGGTCTCGCCGAAGGCCGGCGTCTGAGGCTTTAAAGCAAAAGATCGCAGCCTTCGGCAGCTCCTACACGGAATCACGTTTTCCATTGTTGAGCTGCCGAAGGCCGCGATCTTTTGATCTTTACGGGTTCAACAACCCACCACCTCATCAGCCCGCGCGAAAAATCAGATGATCTTCCCAGTCATCCTCCGGCACGCTGCCTTCGGCGAGCATGCGCCCTGACTGGGAAATCCGCTCATGGTGCACCGCATCGCGGTCGCCACACACCAGGTGATGCCATAACGGCAGATCCTTGCCCTCGCTGACCAGACGATAACCGCAGGTCGGAGGCAGCCATTTGAATTCTTCCGCCTGACCCGGCGTGAGCTGAATGCAGTCCGGGACAAACTTGATCCGGTTCGGATAATCGCTGCACTGGCAGGTTTTCAGATCCAGCAGTTTGCAGGCGATGCGCGTGTAATAGACGCTATTGTCTTCTTCGTCCTCGAGCTTTTGCAGGCAGCACAGACCGCAGCCGTCGCACAGCGATTCCCACTCCTCGTGATCGAGTTGATCGAGGGTTTTGCGTTTCCAGAACGGTTCGACTATGGCGGCCATGGCTCGAGCATCAACATCAAGGTGGTGAAAAGGCCGCCAGTCTAGTGCCAGCGGGCGCAAGGGCCAAGCGCTGGCGACTGTCGGTAAATCCGCTTGTCAGCGCCAGCGCCGCCCACTGAGCAAACTGGTGGCTACCCTTTGAAACCAATGTGGGAGCGAGCCTGCTCGCGAAAGCGCTGTGTCAGACACGCTGTTGTCGACTGACACGCCCTCTTCGCGAGCAGGCTCGCTCCCACAGCGAAATCGGGTGAGTCAGTAACCGCGGGTGAAATCCACCTCGCCGCGCAAAGCCTCACCCGCCTCGTACGCTTTCAGGTTCTGCACAAACAAATCCACCATCAGCGCCGGCGAGGTCGGCGCCGAGCTGTGCCCGGTCAGCAGCAAGCCCCACGCGGTCCAGAACGGATGGCGTTGCGGCAATGGTTCCTGACGGCAGACGTCGATCACCGCGCCGGCCAGGTGCCCTTCTTTCAAAGCTTCAACCAGATCAGCATCGACCACCGCGACACCACGCCCGGCGTTGATGAACAGTCCGGTCGGTTTGAATTGCTTGAACAGCGCAGCGTCGTAGATATCGTGGGTGTGTTCGGTGTTCGGCAGCAGATTGACCACGTAGTCCACCTCGCCCACCAGTCGCGGCAGATCCGCCAGCGCGCCGACTTCGACAAACGGCGCCTGTTCGCGGGCACTGCTGGCGATGCCGTACAGCTCGACGCCGAACGGCCGCAGAAACTGCGCAACGCTCTGGCCGATGTCTCCGGTGCCGACGATCAGCACCTTGCGCCCGACCAGACTCTGGCCGCTGCGGTTGTCCCACTTGCGCTCGACCTGGCTGACCAGCCGCGCCAGCACTTCGCGTTCGTGGCCGAGGATGTAGGTCAGCACGTATTCGGCCATGACCTGACCGAAAATCCCCACGGCGCGCGTCAGGCGATAATCGCGGCGCAGGCCGTCGGCGAGCAGCGGCGTGATGCCGGCCCAGGTCGATTGCAGCCATTGCGGTTGATGGCCCTGGCGCAGCAGGGTCGCGAGCAGATCCGGCTGGCCCAGCCACACCGGGCAATCGGCGGCTTGCCGCGCCAGTTCGGCGGAGTCGCCGCTGGTCAGGACTTCAAGCTCGGGCAGTGCCTGACGCAGCAGGCGGGCGTATATCGCGTGGTCGTGTTCAGCAATCAGAACGCGCATCTTCAAACCTTTCGCAAACCGTGCAGACAGCCGCCGGGTTGGGGCCGGCCATCGCGGTAAAAACAGTTCCAGGGTTAACCGAGGCCCAGGACAGGGCCTCGCGGGTCAGACCGGGTCGTTGCGTCGCAGCAACTCTTCGGGCAGGTGCTCGATGTACTCGTCCTCGGCCGGCGGCATTTGCAGGTGATAGCCCTGCTTGTCGAGGTTTTCCAGGACCACGGTGATGTCTTCGCTGGCCAGTTTGCGCTCGGGCGACAGCACCAGATCGAAGGAATGCTTCGCTTTGCCAAAAGCCGTCATCAGCGCTTCCGGCACGCGCTCGAGCGCATCGCTCTTGAGCACGTAGAGATACATGCCGCTGCGCTTGGAGCTTTGGTAGATGGAGCAAATACGTTTCAAGGCTGTTCTCCGGCGGTGGCCAGGCTATCGAGCAGCTTCTGGCCGAGCAATTCGCGGCGCCAGCCACGCAGCGAATCGGGCAATTGGTAAGGACCCTCGGGGAAGCCGCTTTTGACCAGGGCTTCGAGGGTTTTCTTGCGCAGCATCAGTTCCGGGGCAATACCCAGGCGTTCGGCCTCGGCCTGACCCAGCGCGCGCAGTTGTTTGATCAACGCAGCGGCTTCGATCGGCAACGGCTCGGGCACTGCCGGCGGCCATTGATCCGGCCCCACACTGCCAGAGCGCTTGATCAGATCAAGCAGAAACTGACCGTCCTGACGTACGGTACGCGGGTGCATGTCTTCGATCTTGCCCAGCGCCGCGAGGTTATCCGGCTGCGTGCGGGCCAGGGGCCACAGCGAGTGTTCCCGAACGATGCGGTTGCGCGGCAAGTCGCGGGCGCGGGCTTCTTTTTCGCGCCAGGCGCACAGCTCACGCAGCACGGCCAGTTGCGCACGGGACAGCTTCCACGCCAGTTTCGCCTCGCGATAGACCTCGTACGGATCGGTCTCGCGGCGCAGGTTGGCGACCAGTTCGGCGCCATCCTCCAGCACCCAGGCGAACTTGTCGGCGGACAGCTTGGGGCGTAACTCGACGAACACCTCGGCCAGATGCACGGCGTCTTCGGCGGCATAGCTGATCTGGGTTTCGGACAGCGGGCGCTGCAACCAGTCGGAGCGGGTTTCGCCCTTGGGCAGGTCGATGCCGAGCACCTCCTGCACCAGACGCGAGTAGCCCATCGAAAAACCGAGGTTCAGATAGGCGGCGGCCAGTTGTGTGTCGAACAACGGCGCCGGCAGGCTGCCGGTCAGGCGCAACAGCACTTCGAGGTCTTCGCTGCAGGCGTGCAGGACTTTGAGCACCGCCGGGTTTTCCAGCAACGCTGCCAGAGGTTGCCAGGCGTTGATGGTCAGCGGATCGATCAGGTAGGCGCGTTTGCCGTCGCCGATCTGCAACAGGCCGGCAATCGGATAGAAGGTGTCGACCCGCATGAATTCGGTGTCGAGGGCAACGAACGGCAGCTGCTGCCACTCGGCGCAAAACTGCGCGAGGCTTTCATTGTCGCGAATCCAGTGAATATCGATAGCCACACGGCTCTCCCTTGAAGAATGGCGCGCAGTATATATCGCCACCGACGATTTACGCGCCTTTGAAGGGCAAGAGCTGTAAGGAAATGTCTTGCCTGTCAGCAAGAATAGTCTGACAGCAGAAACAGAAAGGCCCCTCGCATTGGCGCGACGGGCAGGAAACGCTTCACTGCTTGGCCAACACGCCGTCGATCACCGCGCCACGACAGCCGGCAAACATGTCCAAGGCAGGTTGATAGACGCTGCTGCGCACTTCCAGCAGGCCGAGCATCGAGTGAAACAGATTGTCCTGGCTCAGCGGTTTGTCCCGGCTCAGTTGCAGGCAATGGGTGTCGACCGAATAGGCCTTCTGATAGCTGTCGGAGAACCACGCCAGCATCGCTACATGCTTTTGTTGCTCAGGCGCCAGCATATAAGGCGTGCCGTGCAGGAACAGGTTGTACTCGCCCAGCGATTCGCCGTGGTCCGACAGATACAGCATGGCGGTGTCGACTTTGTCCTGATTGCTGCGCAGCACATCGATCAGGCTCGCCAGCACATGGTCGGTGTACACAAGGGTGTTGTCGTAACCGTTGACGATACTTTCCCGGCTGCAATTGTTCAGCGCGTTACTTTCACAGACCGGAGTGAAGTGTTCGTACTCCTTGGGATAACGCTTGAAGTAGTCCGGGCCATGACTGCCCATCTGGTGCAGAACCAGCACGGTGTCCTTGTCCAGATGATCGATGAAACTTTGCAGACCTTGCAGGAGGATTTCATCGCGACACTCGCTGTTGGCGCATAACGCAGGGTCCTGCAACTTGCTGACATCCTGCACCGTGACGCGGTCGCAAGTGCCTTTGCAGCCGGACTGGTTATCGCGCCAGATCACATCGATGCCGGCACGCTTGAGCACATCGAGCAAGCCTTCTTCATTCCTGGCCTTGCTGGCGTTGTAATCCTTGCGGCCCATGTTGGAGAACATGCACGGTACCGAGACTGCGGTTTCCGTGCCGCAGGAATGCACGTCAGTAAAAGCGATCAGGCCAGCCTCTTTGTCCAGTTGCGGGGTGGTGTCGCGGTCATAACCGAGAATGCCGAAGTTCTGCGCCCGCGCACTCTCCCCCACCACCAGCACCGTGAGGGATTTGCGTGGCTGTAGCTGCAGGTCGGGATTGCGCTGGGCATCTTCGCCGATCTTGATGAACGGCTGCTGCGCCGAGACGACTTGCTCTTGCAGATAACCAATGGATGCGCCGATGTAATTGCTCGGCACCAGCATCAGGCGAATTTCGTGGTGATTGCGAAACAGCGACGACAAGCCTTGATAGTTGGCCAATGCCACAACGCCGATCACCGCCGCCGAGGCAACACTGACAATAACTTTGCTGAACAACTCACGATGCCAGCGCCGATAATTGACCGGTACTTTCCACAACAACAAACACGGCAAAATACCCAGCAAGAGAATATAAGCGAACAACTTCAACGAGAGCAGATCACGCACTTCCGTCACATTGGTTTCGGCAAAGTTGCGAAACATGCCGGCATCGATCATCACGCCATATTGGCTCATGAAGTAAGCCACGCCGGCGCTGACTAAAAACAACAGGGTCAATAGTGGTTTAAGCAGTGGCCGGAAAGCGAATAACGTCAGGACTATGTTGAACGCGGCAAAGATCATCACGCCAAACGCCACGCGCATGGCGATGCCCTTACCATCGGCGGCGGTGATCTCGAACAGATGTTGCCAAAGCACCAGATTGAAACCGAGCAACAAAAAGGCGCTGGCGAACAACGTCACCCATTCCGGGCGCACGGCTTTTAACTTCAACATGATGAGTGACTGTTCCTGAAAAAAGAGCCTCGTCAAGTGTGAAAATTTCATTCACCGAGGCATGCCAAACTTTAGGCAGCCACGGATCAATTTTTCGTGAAAAAGATGCTAACGATTAGTTGCCTCGGAGTACGAACGTGAAAGTTTTCGAGTATTTGAGAATGGTTCAGGTTTTATTCAGTTTCAGGCACTTCGCAATGTCTTCTGTGGGAGCGAGCCTGCTCGCGAAAGCGCAGTGTCAGCAAATGAATGTCTGTCTGGAGGAACGCATTCGCGAGCAGGCTCGCTCCCACATCGGGACAGGGGTGTTATCGAGTTTTTAGGTCTGGCCCGGCATTTTCTGATTTGCCGATGCGCGCGTCGCGACGCCTAATCATCAGCTCCTGCATTCGAAGGCCCGCTGATGAATCACACCCGCCCCGCCGCTTGGCTGATGCTCGCGATCATCCTTGTCGCACTTAATCTGCGCCCATCAATGGCAGCCATCGGGCCGCTGCTGTCGGCGATCCGTGGCGATATACCGTTGAGCTTCACGCTTGCCTCTCTGCTGACGATGCTGCCGGTGATGGCCATGGGACTGGCGATGTTCTTCGGCCTGAGCATCAGCCAGCGCCTAGGCGACCGACGCACGGTGCTGCTGTCGCTGTTGATCATCGGGCTGGCGAGCCTGTCACGGCTGTTTATCGATTCGGCGGCCGAGCTGATCGTCAGCGCGATGCTGGCCGGCATTGGCATAGCCCTGATTCAGGCATTGATGCCGGCGCTGATCAAATCGCGCTTTGCTGACAACGTGGCGTTGTGCATGGGCGTCTACGTGACTTCGATCATGGGCGGCGCCGCGATTGCCGCATCGTTCGCGCCGCTGGTGATGGTGCAGACCGGCAGTTGGCGCGTCGGGCTGGCCATCTGGGCGGCGTTGGCACTGGTCGCGTTGCTGGTCTGGTGCTTGCAGCCCGCGCAAGCCATATCGACAGTGACCAGGCGGGAGTCTTTCATCACGCGCCCTCGCGCCTGGTTGCTGGCGATTTTCTTTGGCCTCGGTACGGCGTCCTACACCTGTGTCCTCGCCTGGCTCGCCCCGTACTACATGGAAAAGGGCTGGAGTGAACAAAACGCCGGGCTGCTGTTGGGTTTTCTTACAGCGATGGAGGTCATTTCGGGGCTGGTAGTGCCGGCGATCGCCAATCGCAGCCGTGATCGGCGTGGGATATTGGCGGTTCTGCTGTTGCTGATCATCGCCGGTTTCTGCGGGCTGAATCTCGCCCCGCTAACTCTGGCCCTGTTATGGCCCTGTCTGTTGGGGCTGGGGATTGGCGGTCTGTTTCCGATGAGCCTGATCGTCGCTCTGGATCACTGCGACGAGCCGCAGCGCGCCGGTGGCCTGACCGCGTTTGTACAGGGGATCGGTTATCTGATCGCAGGACTATCGCCACTGTTGGCAGGGATGATTCGCGATCGGCTGGGCAGTTTCGAAGGCGCGTGGTGGGCGTTGACGGCGGTGATGGTGATCATGCTGCTGATGGTGATGCGCTTCGACCCTCGCCACTACGCGCGCCACTTGCCTCGCCCGGGCTAGAGGCCTCTGGCCATCTTTTGCGCACGAAATCAGCAACGTCGTGTTGCTAAAAGTTTCTGTCCCACATGTGTCCGTGAAATGTCCTACAAGGGTTTCTCCTGGCACCATCGTTCCGTTAGGATCGTACGCACACGTTTGCGCGAATTCTGCGCAAGGGGGCACAGCGAGACGGAACTCATGCTGAACAGTAATTTGCTTCGCAAGCTCGATATGCAGGACTTGATGGTATTCGTCGCCGTGTACGAGCAGAGCAGTGTCACCGATGTCTCGGAAACCCTGTTCGTCAGCCAGTCCACCGTCAGTTATTGCCTGAAGAAACTGCGCACCAGTTTCGAAGACGAACTGTTCATCAACACCCGCACCGGCATGCGCCCGACCTACAAGGCTTGCAGCATGTACGGCCATGTGCAGAAGATCATCGAAAGCATCAACCTCTGCCACGCCGGTGCCCCGGCCTTCGACCCGAGTCGGCAGGCGGTGACTTTCAACATCTGCGCACCGGAATACTTCGAGCAATTGATTCTGCCGCGCCTGTTGAAGCGCTTCGACTTCGATGACTTGCCGGTGATGGTCAACATGCACAAGTTTGAAACCGACGTTCCGGCCGAAGAGTTGCGCGACGGCAGCCTCGATCTGGTGATCAGTTTCGGCCCGCACTTTCACCGCCAGCATGCGGATCTGAAATCACGGATGCTGCTTGAAGATGACCTGGTCTGCGTCTTCGACAAACGCGCCACGCCACTGGAGCCGCGCCTGAGCCTGCAAGCATTTACCGAGCGTCGGCATGTGTTCCCGACGCCATGGACATCAAGCACCAACATGGTCGACGGCTGGCTGGCGCGGCAGGCGCAGAAACGCCAGATAGTGGCGCGCTCGAACAGCTACAGCGCCGCGTTGAAGATGATCACCGGCACCGATTTCATCCTCACCCTGCCCCGGCGTATCCAGCGTCTGTTGACCAACGACGCGGTGTTCAACCACTGCGAGGCGCCCAATGGCTTGCCGGGTTTCACCCTCGACATGCAGTGGAGCCAGAACGCCGATCAGGACAGCGCCAACGTCTGGCTGCGCGAGCAGGTGATTCAAGTGTGCAGCGAGCTGGAAAACGCCTGAGCGTCAGACGCCGATCGCGGCTTTGCTGTAGGACTCGCGATCGATGTCGAGCAGTTCGACACACAGTTGCACTTCGAGCCCGGCCGGCCAGTCGCAGAGTTCCTGCAACACCGCCAGCAGGCTTTGCGAGAGCTGCTTCTTGATCTCCGCCGAGCGCCCGCTGAGCAAGGCCAGTTTCACATGGACGAAGGCGCGCTCGCCCTGCGCCGTGCCGACCTTGAAGTTGTCGATCTTGATCGCGCGGCTCTTGATATCGAACTCTGCGCCGAACTGACCGGAACCGACCAGCGTGTTGTTGAGCCGGATCAGGGCGATGTCAGCGTTCAACTGCGTCAGGTTGGCGGTGTATTCCATGTGCAGGTGTGGCATTGCGGATCTCCAGTCGGCGGATGCGGGGGCGTACATATACCACAATCACACAGCGTCATTTGTGGGAGCGAGCCTGCTCGCGAAAGCGTCCTTTCAGTTTGCACATCCGCGCCTGCCGAACGGCTTCGCGAGCAGGCTCGCTCCCACAGGGTTGTGTGGTGTTTGTCAGGACGGAATCAGCGGCCGTTCACTCATGAACGCTTCGAGCCGCGAGCGCAGCCAGCGTTCGGCCGGGTCGCTGTCGACGTGGCTGAGCCAGACCATCGACAGGTCCAGCGTCGGCGTCTTGAACGGAAACGGTTCCTGGAACAGCGCCCCGGACGCCGCCATCGCCGCTGCGGTGTAATCCGGCAGGCTGGCGATCAGGTCGGTGCCGGCCAGCAACGCCGGCAGTGCACTGTATTGCGGCACCGACAGCACCACCTGCCGCGTCCGACCGAGTTCCGCCAGCCATTCATCGGCGTAGCCACTGACATTGGCCGTGTGCGACACCAGCACATGCGGGCGAGCGCAATATTCGTCGAGGGTCAGCGGCGTATCAGAGGCATCGGCGCGCAGGATGCTCGGCTGGATGTGCCGCAGCAGTTTGCGTTTGGCGTTGGCCGGCAGGCCACGGGTCTGGCTGATGCCGACGGTGATATCGCCGGCGGCCAACAGGTCGGGAATGCGCCAGTAATCGACATGCTGCACCACGAACACCACGCTCGGTGCTTCCTGGCGCAGCGCGCGCAACAGCGGCGGCAGCAGGCCGAATTCGACGTCGTCGGACAGGCCGATGCGAAAGGTCATGGTGCTGGTGGCGGGATCGAAATCGCGGGTCAGGCTCAGCGCCGCCGACAGTGAATCCAGTGCCGGTTTGAGATGGCGGTAAATGTCTTCGGCGCGGGCCGTCGGCTCCATGCGATGGCCCACGCGGATGAACAGCGGATCATTGAGCATCGTGCGCAAACGGTTGAGTGCCGAACTGATGGTCGGCTGGCCAAGAAACAGCTTCTCCGCCGCGCGGGTCACGTTGCGTTCGAGCATCAGGGTCTCGAACACCACCATCAGGTTGATGTCGGCCTTGCGTAGTTCATTGCGGTTCATCCATTGCCCCTGCTTCCGGAATAGCGGCAGTGTAGAAAGGCCCGGGACCCGGCGTCCATCAACGTTTGCGCGGTTTACTGCACACTCACGGATTTCACGCCCAGGCCCATGATGCGTGCGTCATCGCTCATTCCGAGACTGCGCGGGCTGACGGCGTCGGGCAAATGCAGTTCAAGTCTCAGCGCGCCATCCTCCGGCAGGGTTTGCCTGACCTGTTCATTCAACGGAATTTCCAGAGAATTGCCCTGAAAGGCTGTCAGCCGAGTCGAAAGAACTTCAACGCCGTTGAGCCTGACGATGACTCGCTGAGCAAGAGTTGGCGGCATGACGAACGCCAGCGCCTGGATCGAAATCGATTTAGCTCGCGCTGGCACGCGCAGCGCCATTTCCGCGTCATGGCCCTCACTCCAGGTGCCCCACGCTTCCGGCGCCCCCCAGCCTTTGATCAGTTGTCGACTCTTGCGATCGAATGTGTAGACAACGCCCGGACGGCTCAGCGCGATGGATGCCAGCGCCCGCCCCTCATCGATCATCGGCAGACATTGCTGACAACGCTTCCAGCCTGGTGCAAGCACAACGAAGTCATCGACCCGGGTCAGCAGATCGCTATCGCTGTGAACGCTTTTGGCCGCCAGAGCCTGCGCTTCATCGTCCAGGATATATAGAGAATCGGCTTCGTACTCTCCGGTTTGCAGCCGATGCCGAGCCACGCGCTGCGCCTTGTCGAGCGCCGAAATGCTCATGCGCCCCATGTACACCGCGTCGGTTTTCAGACCATGTGCTCCAGCGAAATCAGCGATCGCTTGCCAGCGTTCGGGCTGGTTTTGCGGCAGCAACCCGCGAACATTCCCGTAGTGGCCGGCCGCGCTGTTCCAGAAGGGGTCGCGCATCGGACTGACCCAGTCCGATGCGGGGGCTACCATCCTTGATGCGCGCAGCCCCGCCCAGCCGTTGTGCGTATCTGCCACCTGCACCACCAGCGCCAAGGCGAGTGACCCTATGGCAACTGGCGCGCGAAAGCCCCGCACAAGCAGGTACACGAGGAACAGTTCGATTGCATAAAAGACCGGCCAGAACATGCGCCCTGAAGCGCGAAAAATACTGGCCAGCCGCTCGATGAATGTCGGCAACGGATAGTTGAAAGTCTGCGTCCCGACACCGATGTGATGGGACAACGCGAACAGGGTCAGGCCGATCATTGCGAACACCAGCCACCACCGATCGCCCAGCGCAGCCCTCGGCGAAATCCCGCCGCGCAACCCTGCCACCGCCGCCAGCGGTAACAGCATCAGCACACCGAGGCCGAAATAATTGAAGCCTTCATAATCGCCGCCGCCGGTGCGTATGTCCGGCAATACCTGCGACCAGCCATCCGAATCGAATGGCGCCAGCAGATTCATCCGGTAAAAACCGAACCCCCCACTGCCGGCGCCGTCGGCAATGCTGAAGTATCCGGCCTGCCAGCAACACACGCTGACCAGTGCGAACAGACCGCCGAACTCGATCAGCCCCTGACGGCGAGTCAATCGGTCAAAAATGACTTTGCCGAGCAGATCGGCAAACCAGATCAACGCCACCATGACCAACAGATACGCATGCACCAGAGCTGTCGCCGCCAGCAGACAGCCCCAGGCCAGCCGCCGCCGTTGCAACGCGGGATGCAGCGCCAGGTAAAGTGCCGCCAGTAGCAGAAAGTGCCCGGCCAGAGACAGATGTCCTCCGGCACGAACAAACATCGGCGGGGAAAACAGCAACAGTCCCGTGGCCAGAAGCCGGATTACGACGTTATCCGTGATCAAGCCGAGCAGTTTCCAGCCGAACCACGCTTGCAGTACGAAACAGATGAGCAACCACAAGCCAAAATACTGGAACGTCTCTGGCAGCCAGGCGTTGAACGGTTTGAACAGCAGTGCCAGCAGCGGATTGGAGTCAGAAAAGATGATCGCACTGCCCAACTCCATGCCGTACGACGGGTTGAGCCCGAGGGGAAAAGTCCACGGCGACTGGCGGAAAAAAACCCAGCCCAGATAATGCGTAGCCGGATCGCCCTCGCTGAGCCAGGCAATGTTCTGCGGATCGAGTGCACGCGGACCGATCACCATGAAAAAAGCAAGCACGCCCAACAGCAACGGCAGAATCGTCAACGCTGAAGATCTGTTCCAGGGCTTCATCGATACGTCCAGAAATTATGCAAAACGAAAGTAAATGCCGGCACCGTCAGGGCCACGGCGCCGATCCCGAGCAGATAGTGCAACCCAGCCATTTGCGCCGCCCAGGCAACCAGCATCGCCAATAGAAAACCGCCCGCCGAGACCGACACAAAGCGCAGTAACGTGCGCCCGTGCAGGCGAGCTGAAAAGCTCCAGGTGGTGTTGATCACATAAGACACAATGGTCGCCACGGCAAAGGCGAAACCATTGGCCAGCGGCGGTTCGGGCGCGATGAAGCGGATGAACAGCACAGCCACCAGCGCATGCAGCGCAGTGACGAACAGCCCGGTCAGGGCAAAGCGCAGACCACGGCGGACCAACGCTGAACGATCACTACCGATCACGGTTTCTGCGCCAGCACGAAGACGCTCAAACCGGCCAGCCGGTTGCTGCCCATCAACGGCAATTCCAGCCGGCACAGAGTCTTGAGCACGCTGTTGACCCACGGGTGATGACGCTTGAGTTGCGACTGTGGCTCTGCGGTTTGCGAACCTTGAGGCATCAGGCGCAACGCAGCGGCGATAGGAAACACCGCACCGAAATAGTAGGCGCCGCGCTGCACGGTCAAACCGGCATCGCCCGCCAGGGTTTCGAATTGCGCGAGGGTGTAGCGGCGCTTGTGCTCGAGAAAATCATCATGACCGCTCCAGAGAAACTGGAACGCTGGCACCGTCATCAGAAAACGACTGCCCGAAGGCACTTTATCGACATAGCCTTTGAGCAGGCCGAGGTCGTCGTCGACATGCTCGAGCACGTCCATCAGTAACACCAGATCGGCGTCGATGCTGTCGATGCCGCGTCGGTAATGCACCGGTTTGCCCGCGCTGGTGGCGCTTGAATCGGCCGGGTAACTGATGTCGACGCACCACGCCTCATGCGCGTCGGTGTGGGTCAGCAGATGGTGCGAGAAAAACCCCGAGCCGGCACCGACATCGAGTATTCGCCGAATCGGCATGTCACCCAGCAATCGCCGGGTCGCCGCCGCTTTGCAGCAGTAATACCAATGCTCATCGATACTGTCGCCGAGGATGTCGGTTTCCTTGAGATCCATCTGTCAGTCCTTGGGGTCGTAGACGCGACGCACCAGAAAAACCGGTCGGCGTTTGGATTCGATATAGGTGCGGCCGAGGTATTCGCCGAGTACGCCAATGCCGATCAATTGCAGACCGCCAAGGAACGTGACCGCGACCATCAGCGAGGCATAACCGGGCAAGTCGACGCCGTGGATCAGTGTGCGCAGGACAATGAACATGGCGAACGCAAACGACACCAGCGAAACCGTCGCCCCCAGGTAGGTCCAGACCCGCAGCGGCTCGGTGCTGAAACTGGTGATGCCTTCGAGGGCGAAATTCCACAGCCGCCAGCCATTGAACTTGCTTTGCCCGGCCACGCGCTCGGGGCGCTCGTAGTCGACGTGGGTGGTGCGAAAACCGACCCAGGCGAACAGACCTTTCATGAAGCGCCGCGACTCAGGCAGGGTCAGCAACGCATCGACCACGCAGCGGTCCATCAGGCGGAAGTCGCCAACGTTCTCCGGCAACGGCTGTTCGGCGATGCGGTTGTGCAGGCGATAGAACCAGTGGGCCGAGGTCGACTTGGCCCACGTGTCGCTGCGGCGGCTGACGCGATGCCCCAGCACCACTTCGTAACCTTCACGCCAGCGCTCGATCATTTGCAAGATGACTTCCGGCGGGTCCTGCAGATCGGCGTCGATCGGCACCACGATTTGCCCGGTGGCCATTTGCAGACCGGCCGACAACGCCGCTTCCTTACCAAAGTTGCGACTCAGGTCGACGATGCGCAGACGCGAGTCTTGCCGCTGCCGTTCAAGCAAGCGCTCAAGGGTCGTGTCGGTGCTGCCATCGTTGATGAAGACCAGTTCAAGATCGATCAGCGCCTGCGTCTGAAAGACCTCGTCGATGCGCGAAAGAAAGCTGTCGAGGCTGTCGGCCTCGTTGAAAACGGGGATCACCAGCGACAACGTCACCTGCCCGGCCTGTTGCGTTCCGTGCTCAGTCAAAGGAGTGCTCTTTTTATAGTTTGTCGGTCATCGAAAGTTTTTCGAGGCCATGAGCCGTCCCGTATTAAGCAGTAGCAGGCACGCACGTGCAAGCATGACACGGCGTCATATCGGCCAATTCGCCGGGCAGTCGCGGCGCTCTGGGCAGGGTCTTTCAGAAACATCCGCGAACGATTGGAAACAAATCCGCGATAGCCAAAAAAACCCGCTGCGCTAGGCTTGCGTCGATGCGCCACACAGGTTGGCGCGCCTATCCATCGCAGGGAGCGAACCCATGTATTTCGAAATCTACCGACAAACCCGAGGCACTCCGAGCACTGGCAAAGGCCAATGGCGCTGGCGTCTGCGCGCGCGCAACCACGAGACCGTGGCCAGTGGCGAATCGTATGTGAACAAGGCTGATTGCCTGCATGTGATCAATCTGATCAAAGCCGTACAGGGCGAGACGCCGATCAAGGAAATTTGAGCGACGTCCTGTTCATCTGCAAAGCGGCACCGTCTGTCGCCCTTCAAAGGGTTTATTTGAATGCTTGTCAGCGGTGTTCATCAAAGGTGCATGTACTGCAATTTTTGCTGCCATGCACCCAAGGATTTCAGCCATGTCCCATGAGCACCGCTACCTCGTCAGTTTCATCGTCGACAACCAGCCGCAAAGCCGCACGCTGATCCACGATGGCGAGACCCTTGATCCGGGTCTCGCTGAAACCCTGGTCAAGACCGCTTTCGCCGAATTGAAGACCGCTTCACTGAGCGACGTCCAGGTGCAGAAACGCACCAGGCCCGACGAAGGCGACAACGTCCCCGGCCACTATCAGCAGCCATGAGCTGATCCCGGGCCGCCACGATCCATCGATGCTGCGGAGGTTACGCGCCATGAAATCACTCGCCGCGATCTGCCTTGCGGTCTTGGCTATGAGCGTCCAGCCAGGCCATGCAGACACCATCGACGCCTTCATCGAAGAGGCGGCACAGCAAAGCCTGTTCCAGCACAACAGTTCGCGCATCGCTTTGGAAAAGGCAACCTTGCCCGAAGTCAAAGCGTTCGCCAGACAAATGATCGCCGACCATGAGCGTTTCGATAAACAAATCAGGCAGCTGGGGCAAAGCCAGCAGATGGCGGTTCCCACCGAACCCTCGGTGGCATCCAAAGCCAAGCAGCTACGCCTTGAATCAAGGGATGACGCCTTCGACCGCATTTACATCGACAGCCAGGCCGAAACCCTTGAGCAAAAGCTGATGCTGTTCAAGAAAGAAGCGATGTCATCACAAAATCCGCAGCTCAAGGCTTTCGCCCAATCCGCGTTGCCGGACATCGAGAAACAGACAAAAACTGCCCGCGACCTGCAGGAAAAACTCAAGCCCTCCGCTGGCGCACTGAAATCCGTCAACCCCTGACCAACCGGGGGAACAATCAAAGCTGTAATAGAACCACGCCCACCAGTACGGCAATTACTGCCGATACCGCCAGCACTTGCGTCGAAGTCAAGGCCAGCGCCGCGTCCTTTGAGCGGCCGATAAAGCGGCCGCGAATCTGATGCCGATCCGGCTGCGCTTCGAACAGGTTGTCCGGGTGCACGTTGTCTTCAGGCTCATTGGTCTGCTGACCGGACCATGCACTTCGCGCCATCAAACGGTCGAGCAGACCGGGCATGACCGACTGGCCGACAATCGCTTTGATCGTCGACCACCCCAGCCACAACTCTCGCGGCGGACGCTTTACCACACTGAAAATTGCCCGTGCTGCCACATCGGGGTCGTGAATCGGTGGCACCGGTTGGGGACGCTTGGGCAATTTGTTGCGTGCCCAATCGAACTGCGGGGTATTGATCGCCGGCAATTGCACCATGCACACGCGAATATGGCTGCGCTCATGCAGCAACTCACAGCGCAATGAATCAGTAAAACCGCGCACAGCGAACTTCGCCCCGCAGTAGGCGGCCTGCAACGGAATGGCGCGATAGGCCAGTGCCGAGCCGACCTGGATGATCAGGCCCTTGTTGCGCGGACGCATCAACGACAGCGCCGCCAAGGTGCCATGAACCGTACCGAGATAGGTCACCTGAGTGACGCGCTCGATCTCGGCGGCGGACAATTGTTCTATCGGCGAGAGCACCGTGACCATCGCCGCGTTGACCCACACCGCCAGCGGCCCAAGCGTGGCTTCCAGTTGCTGCGCGGCCTGCTGCACGGCGAGCGCATCGGCGACATCGACGCTAACCGCTTCGACCTGAACGCCATACGCTTGCAGCTCTGCTTGCGTGGCGGCCAGTCCCGCCGGATCACGCGCCAACAGGCCGATGCGGTAGCCCCCAGCGGCAAATCGATGAGCCACCGCGCGCCCCACGCCAGCACTGGCGCCGCTTATCACCACCAAAGGTTGCTCCTGCATGAACCGTTCTCCCTGATGCTCAGTCGATCGGCCCGATGTTGATCATCAGGTCATCGCCCAGCCCTTGCACCTTGGCCAGTACGTCCACCGGCGTCTCGCTGGAAAAATGCACGACGTAGCCCATGCCGCTGCCGTCCTCCTCGATTGCACTGACCCACGACTCCACCTCGTCAGCATCCAGCCCCAGCGCCTGGCCGAACTGGCGGTTGCGGTGATCGGAATCGGTTTCGTCCATCGGATAATCACTCATAGCAAACATCTCCTCGGGGATTGTCCCCTCACTGGTTGCTCAATGTGGTCTTAAGGATGGACGCCGAACGTTCGCTGACAGTTCGTTTTTTCAGCCGAGCATCGAGCGCAGCTTGCGCAACAGATCCACCGGCGCGTAGGGCTTGGCGATCAATTCGAACTCATTGTCAGCCAGCTCATTGGGCGTCGACTCGTCCGCGCAGTAGCCGGTCGTCAGCAGGATCTTCATGGTCGGATAGCGCTGGGTGATTTCTCGCGCCAGTGCCAGCCCGTTCATCTCACCGGGCATGACCAGATCGGTAAAGACCAGCTCAAAGTCGCTACTCAGCAACATCGCCAGTGCCTCGCTCGCGTCTGCAGCGATGGTGGTCTGGTAACCCTGTTCGGACAGTACGAAGCGCGCCAGTTCAGCGACTTCGGCGCGATCCTCGACGATCAGGATGCGCTCCGTGCCCTTGAGATTTTCTGCGGTTTCAGCGGAGCCAGGTGCCGATAGCTGACTGTCATCCGCCGGGAAGAACAGGCGCACCGTGGTGCCGAGCCCCGGCGTCGATTCGATTTTGACCACACCGCCGGATTGCTTGACGAAGCCATAGACCATCGATAGCCCGAGGCCAGCGCCGCTACCTTCCTCTTTCGTGGTGTAGAACGGCTCCATGACCTTGTCGAGATCGTCAGCGGCAATGCCCACGCCGTTATCGGCGATCGCGATGCAGACGTAACGCCCCGCCGCCAGCCCGCCCTGATGTGGATCCGTGGCATCCGGGACAACGACGTTGCGGGTCTGCACGGTGATCACCGGCTGTTGCTGCTGCCCCAACGCATCGCGGGCATTGGACAGCAGATGATTCAGTGCCATCTCGGCCTGCGCCGGGTCGAGCCGGCAGTTCCACAAGTCCTCGGCCAGTTCGAATCGCGGTTCCAGATCGGCGGATTCATGCGACGGCAACGGAGAGCGCTCAAGCAAGGCATTGAGATTGATCACCCGCCCCTCAAGCCGTTGCCGGCGGGAGAATGCCAGCAGATGCTGGGTCAGCAAACGTGCTTTTTCCGCCGCCGCGCGAGCGTGGCCGGCGCCGACTACGATGCGTTGCGGATCAATGCTCGGCCGCTTGGCGGTGTGCTGGATCAGCTCGATGTAGCCGATCATCACTTGCAACAGATTGTTGAAATCGTGGGCGATGCCACCGGTCAACTGGCCCAGCGCTTCCATGTTCTCGCTGTAGCGCTGGCCGTCCTCGGCGTCGCGTCGGCGGCTGACGTCCATTTGCGAGGCGAAGAAATACACCAGTTGCCCGCGCTCGTTGAATAGTGGCGCGATAAACAGCTCGTTCCAGAACGACGAGCCATCCTTGCGATAGTTGAGTACCTCCACGCAGGTTTCGTGTTGATGTTTGAGCGCTTGCTTGACCTGTTGCAAGACGGAACGATCAGTCTGCTCGCCTTGCAGAAACCTGCAGTTGCGCCCGAGCACTTCTTCCAGCTCGTAGCCGCTGAGTTCAAGAAACGCATTGTTGGCAAAAATGATGGGATCGTCGGGCTGCGCTGGATCGGTGACAATCATGGCCATGCGGCTGACCTGCACCGCCGCGAAAAACACATCTTTGCGTTCTTGCGAAAGGGTCGCCGCATCGGCGCGGTCGACGATCGGCCTGGATTTTCTGGGCAAGTTGACCTCCGCTAAGTGACTCCGTTTCGCTGTGACCATCATCAGCGAGCGAAGTGCCAAGGCCGGACACCGCAACGGCGGGTGTCCGATGAATTGTCCCGGTACTTCGATGGATCCGAATCGCCTCGCTGATTGTCGAAAGCTCACCGAGAACTGCACGCAATATCTGAAATCCGATCCGCCAGGGAGAACCACCGTGGATTTGTTGTTTCTGGGCACGTCTGCCGGCGTGCCGACCCGCCAGCGCAACGTCAGCGCAACAGCATTGATCGCCTCTGCCGGCAAGGGCTGGTACCTGATCGATTGCGGTGAAGGCACCCAGCATCAGGTGCTGCGCACGCCGCTGTCACTGAGTGAATTGCGGGCGATTTTCATCACTCATGTGCACGCCGATCACTGCCTGGGCTTGCCGGGTCTGCTGGCGAGCACCGGCATGTCCGGACGCACGCGGCCGCTGGACATTATTCTGCCGGCGGCGCTGCAGCCGTGGCTGAGAATGAGCCTGGAGGTGACGCAATCGCATCTGCCTTTCGAGATCAACCTGCACGCTGTGGAAACGCTTACCGAATGGCGCAACCTCAACGTTCAGGTGCAGACCGTCGAGTTGTCCCACCGTGTGCCGTGTCATGGTTATGTCTTCACCGAGTCCGACCCGGAACCACGTCTCGATGTGCAGCGACTCGACGCTGAAGGCATCGAACGCGGCCCGCTCTGGGGTCAGTTGGCCCATGGTCAGGACGTGGAGGTTGACGGGCGGATGCTGCACGCTCGCGACTATCTGCTGAGCGCGCGACCTGATCGGCGCATCATCGTCTGCGGCGACAACGATCGGCCGGCGCTGCTGGCAGAAGTGGCGCAATCGGCGGATGTGCTGGTGCATGAAGCGACATTCGTGCAGGCAGCAATCGACCGCGCTCGTGCCAGTTACGGCCACAGTAGCGCCGCCGCTGTCGCCGGTTTCGCCGAATCCGCCGGGGTGCGCAATCTGGTGCTGACGCACTTCAGCGCACGCTATCAGACCAACCCGGCGCTGAGTCCGTCGATTGAGGATGTGCGCAGTGAAGCGGCGGCGCTGTATAACGGCCAACTGATTCTGGCGCGGGATCTGCAGCGCTATCACTTGGATCGGCTGGGTCATTTGCAACCAGTGGAGATCGAGCGCAAGCCACTGCAGGTCGCACCATAATTTGATAGCGCGTCCGCCCGTCTGGCAGGCGGACGCCGGTGGCAAGGGTTACTTCTTGGCTTCTTTATCCGGATCCGCCGAGCGTTCGAGAAACGCGTTGGTCAGTTGCGGCAAATGCTTGAGCAGCCATTCAGCCATGGCCACTTCCTGCGGCAGAATCTGTTCGCAGGCCTTCTGCGTCTGCGTGTCCCCCGCCGCTTTCGCCGCTGCGATCAGCACGGTATAGCTGGCGACCTCCATGTTCTCGAAAACGTAGCCGGCCATGGCGCCCTTGATCACTTCATCGCTCATCAAGGAGCCGCCAACAGCCTGACCGAACGCCATCAACTTGCCGCCCAGGTCTTTCATCGTCGAGGATTCACCGCCCAGACGTTGCAGGCATTCGTCGATGAGTTTCTGCTGGCCGAGGGTTTCTTCGATGTGCTGATCGATGCGCGCCTTGAGCTGCGGGTAATGTTCCAGACGCTTGGATTGTGCCTTGAGCATTTGCTCGGCCTGTTGCTCCATGGCATGGGCATCACGCAGCCAGTCGAGCAGGTTTTCCTGTGGAGTAGCCATTGTCGAGTCCTCTTCTTGATGATTTCCCAGTGATCAACCGGGGCGCGCCGCCTGATGTCTGGCGCGCCCCACGTGCCTTACAAACCAGGCTTGGCCTGCGCGCCGGCGCCCAGATCCGCACCGGTGACCGGCTCGCTGTTGGGGTCGGACATGGTGCGCATTTTCATGTTTTCCAGCAGCGCTTCGTCGGCGCTGTCCAGTTGCACGGTGGCCAGGCCATCGCCGCCGTCGACCCCTGGCGTCGGGGTTTCGACGAACTCCCAATCGTCGCCCTGATTCCACGGGCCGCGCATGCTTTCGGTGCCTTGCGACATGTTGAAGTAGACGTTGGTGAACTCAGGCATGCCGGGCAGCTTGCCTTGCGGGAAGTTTGGCTGAATCGAATGCAGGGCTTTTTCGAACGACAACTGGTGGGCGATCTCACGGGTCATCAGAAAGCCCAGAGCCTCTTTCACGCCGGGGTCATCGGTCACGTTCATCAAGCGCTCATAAACAATCTTCGCCCGTGCCTCAGCAGCAATGTTGGAACGCATGTCGGCGGTCGGCTCACCGATGGTATCGACGTACGCCGCCGTCCATGGCACACCGGCAGAGTTGGTCAGCGGCGAACCGGCACCGTAGAGCAGGCTGGTGATGTGCGAGTCATTGCCGTTGCCATTGAGCGAGCGATACAACTCGCCCTCCTGCTCGACGCCTTCGGCCATCCGGCCTTTCGCGCCCTTGTTGAGCATGACGATGATCGAGCCAATGATTTCCAGGTGGCTGAGTTCTTCAGTGGCAATGTCCATCAGCAGGTCTTTGCGTCCCGGATCGTCCTCGGCCAGGGCTTGAGTGAAATAGCGCGAAGCCGCCGCCAGTTCACCTTGCGCGCCGCCAAACTGCTCGAGCAACAGATTGGCCAACCCCGGATTGGGCTCGGCGACACGAACGGTGTATTGAAGTCGCTTGTTATGTAGAAACATGACAAATCTCCTCAGTCGGGTAAGCGTGGCAAGTTCTGGGTAAAAGTTTGCCTACCCTTTTGTGAAGCATTGTCTTTGCGGAAATTTCAAAAAATTTGCGGCGACAGGACAAATGGTTTGACCCGCGCGAACAAGCGAAACGGGGCTATACCGCTGAGGATATTCGCACTGGAATGACCGGAACTTATTGCCGGAATCGAGTCTCCAGCGCGCGATTCGATTTCCGGCGCCGCGACCACTAACGCAGCAAATGCACCACCAGCCCAACCAACGCACAGCCCAGCAACACCTGAATCACTCCGCGTTTGAAGCGAAACAGCGCAACGGCTGCCGCAATGGCGATCAATGCCGAGGGCCAATCCAGGCTGCCGCTGAAGCCTTGCGGCCAGAGCACGTGGTAGCCGAAGAAACACGCCAGATTGAGAATCACGCCGACTACCGCTGCGGTGATCGCGGTCAGTGGGGCGGTGAATTTGAGTTCGTCGTGCGTCGACTCCACCAGCGGGCCGCCGGCGAGGATGAACAGGAATGAGGGCAGAAAGGTAAACCACGTCACCAGCGCGGCGGCGACCGCTCCGGCGAGGAACACCTGATCGGCGCCGAACACCTGCGTCACATAAGCCCCGACAAAACCGACAAACGCCACCACCATGATCAGCGGCCCCGGTGTGGTTTCGCCCAGCGCCAGGCCATCGATCATCTGCGTCGGGGTCAGCCAGCCGTAGTGACCGACCGCACCTTGATAGACGTAGGGCAACACTGCGTAAGCTCCACCGAAGGTGAGCAGCGCTGCCTTGGTGAAGAACCAGCTCATCTGCGTCAGTGTGCCCTGCCAGCCGAATAGCGCGGTCAATACCCCCATCGGCAACGCCCAAAGCGCCGCCCCGATCACGGCGAGCGTGGCCAGTTTCGTCCAGCTGAAACGGGCATGGGCCGGGGTTGGCGTATCGTCGTCGATCAACGCCGCGCCGAAAGACTTCTTCGTTGCGCTATGCCCGCCGGCCCTGAATTTCTCCGGCGCCAGGCGACCGCCGAAATAGCCAATCACCGCCGCGCCCAGCACGATCAACGGGAACGGCACATTGAACGCAAAAATCGCCGTAAACGACGCCGCCGCAATCGCCCACAGCCAATTGTTCTTCAGCGCCCGCGAACCGATGCGATGCGCCGCCTGCACGACGATGGCCGTCACCGCAGGCTTGATCCCGTAAAACAGCCCGGCGACCACCGGCACTTCACCGAAGGCGATATAGAGCCACGACAGGAAAATCAGGATGAACAGCGACGGCAACACGAACAACGCCCCGGCCACAATCCCGCCCCAGCTCCGATGCATCAGCCAGCCAATGTAAGTCGCCAACTGCTGCGCCTCAGGCCCGGGCAGCAACATGCAATAGTTCAAGGCATGCAGAAAACGCCGCTCGGAAATCCAGCGCCGCCGCTCGACCAACTCCTGGTGCATGATCGAAATCTGCCCGGCCGGCCCGCCGAAACTGATAAAGCCCAGCTTCAACCAGAACCAGAACGCCTCGCGCAGACTCACGGCCTGCGGCCTAACGTCGTCATCACCCACCAACGGCTGAACTTCACTCATCGAGCTGTTCCTTTTATGCAGTCGGCAGGTTGTACCCGAAAAGCGCAACGAACAAAACGCCAGAAACGAAAAAGCCCCCGTAATCAGCAATGATTACGGGGGCTTCGTCTTGTTCAATAATGGCGGAGAGATAGGGATTCGAACCCTAGGTACCGGTGAAGGTACAACGGATTTCGAATCCGTCCCATTCGGCCACTCTGGCATCTCTCCAACGGCGCGCATCATAACAACACTTTCGTTGGTTGCGAACCCCCCAAACGAAATTTTTTCCGTGCTATCAGATGCTTGCGTCGATTAAAGCGGTACGCCCAGACGAGCGGCGACTTCTTCGTAGGCTTCGATGACGTCACCGAGGCCCTGGCGGAAGCGGTCCTTGTCCATCTTCTTCTTGGTGTCCTTGTCCCACAGACGGCAGCCGTCCGGGCTGAACTCGTCGCCGAGGACGATGGAGCCGTCGCTGAACACGCCGAATTCAAGCTTGAAATCGACCAGAAGCAGGCCGGCGTCGTCGAACAGTTTGCTCAGGACTTCGTTGACCTTGAGCGACAGTTCCTTCATGCGCGCCAGTTGCTCGGCGGTACCCCAGCCGAATGCCACGACGTGGGATTCGTTGATGAACGGGTCGCCCTTGGCGTCGTCCTTCAAGAACAGTTCGAAGGTGTACGGGTTGAGCTTCATGCCCTCCTCGACGCCCAGACGCTTGACCAGGCTGCCGGCGGCATAGTTACGCACGACGCATTCGACCGGGATCATGTCGAGCTTCTTCACCAGGCATTCGTTGTCGCCCAGCAGTTTGTCGAACTGGGTCGGCACGCCGGCCGCTTCGAGTTTCTGCATGATGAAGGCGTTGAACTTGTTGTTCACCATACCCTTGCGATCAAGCTGTTCGATGCGCTTGCCGTCGAACGCCGAAGTGTCGTTGCGAAACAGCAGGATCAAGCGGTCAGCGTCGTCGGTCTTGTAAACCGATTTGGCTTTGCCGCGGTAGAGTTCTTCACGTTTTTCCATGATGGGCTCCGCTTGCTAAGTAGGTGGGCTAGGCGATGTGGCGCCAGTCGAGCCCTGAATCTTGATCGGCCAGTTGCAGCCAGTCCGGGTCGCACCCGAGGGTGTCGACAAAACATTGCCGGGCCAGCTGCGGCAGGTTGTTCTTGCTGCTCAGATGGGCCAGCACCAGGTGTTGCAAACCCTGCCAGCCCAACTCGGCCACCAGGAATGCCGCCTGATGGTTGTTCAGATGTCCGCGTTCGCCGCCCACCCGTTGCTTGAGAAAGTACGGGTAGTGACCACGGGCCAGCATGTCGCGGCAATGGTTCGACTCGATCATCAATGCATCGAGGTCCCGATAGCCATCCAGCACCCGCTCGCAGAACGATCCCAGGTCGGTCAACAGGCCGAAGCGCCGCTGTTCCTGATCGCTGAAAACGTACTGGGTCGGCTCCTGCGCGTCATGGGCCACGGCAATGACCCCGACGTTCAGTGCGCCGATCTGCAGTTGCTCGCCGCCGGCCAGAAAGCCTGCCGGTTCAAGCGGTTTGCGCATCCCGCGCAACGTGCCACGACTGAGGTAGACCGGCAGATTGTAGCGCCGAGACAGCAAACCCACGCCATGCACGTGGTCGGCATGTTCGTGGGTCACAAGTATCGCGCTCAGTTGCGCCGGGTGAACACCCAGGCGCAACAGACGTCTTTCGGTTTCCCGCAGGGAAAAACCACAATCCACCAGCACGTACGTATCAGCACTGGCGATCAGCGTGCCGTTCCCTTGGCTACCGCTGCCGAGAACGGCAAAACGCATATCGGATCAGCCCAGGTTGTCCTGAATCACGCTCAACACTTTACGCGCGACATCGGCCGGCGCGACGGTGTTGATGTTCTTTTCGACGGTAACCTGGATGTTCTCGCCCACCTTGCTCAGGCGAACCTGATAACGCTCGGCGCGGGCTTCGACTTCTTCCTTGCTCGGCGCACTGCCGAACAGGCTGCTGAAGAAGCCAGGCTTGTCGTCTTTCTTCTCGGCTTTTTCGGCCAGGTTGATGTAGTACAGGCCCAGGCTGCGGTTGATGTCTTCAACGCGCCATTCGCCCTGTTCCAGCGCACGGCCGACGCTCGACCAGGCGCGGTCCAGATCGGTACCGACGTTCAATACCGGGTTGCCGCTGCCGTCTTCGTTCAGGCTGACACGGCTCGGCGCGTCGAAATCACGCGAGGCCAGCATCGACACCGAACCGCCCTTCTCGGACGTGCGGCTCATGCTCGCGAGCATGTCGTCGACCAGCGCAGCGTCCAGGCCAGTGTTGACCGAACGGTTGGTGAAAGCCACGTCGGCCGTGCTGCCGGCAGGACGCTCGGCGCTGACCACGTAGATCTCACTGGTGTTGCGCTGCACGCCCGGCTCGATGCGCACACGCACGCGGGTTTCGCTGTCGCTGGCAATACCGGCCGCACTCAGGCGTTTGGCCATCGATGCGGACAACTCGTCGGAGTGCTGCCAGGTGGTGGTGAACTCACCGGTCTGCGGACGCTGTTCATCCAGACGGAAACCGTTGTCCTGGAAGAACTGCAGCGCCACTGGCCAGACTTCGGCCGGCGGGTGCTGAGCCACGACCCAACGCGAATCACCGCTCTTCTGCAGCGAGTAATCAGTTGCGTCGGCAACCGCCGAAAGCGGCTGAGGACGCGGCACGACGTATTCGCCCGTCGCGGTGTCATCGGCCACGTTGCGCGGGATCGGCAACAGCGGATCGAGACGCTTGGCAGTGCTTACATCCGGTGGCAATTGCATCGGTGCAGTCTGTTGCGCTTGCAGGTAATCGCTTCCACGGTCGCGGAAATAACCTTCCGGCCCCCAGACCCATCCGCAGCCACTGGTGCTGGAGATAATCAAGGCAAGTGCGGAAAGTCCGGCCATTCGCTTCATGCGTTGTACTTCCTCAATTAAACCAGGACGTTGCACTGGCGCAGGGCCGAGCGCAGCGTTTCATGACAAGGGGTGCTCAGCCAGGTCAGTGGCAGGCGGATGCCTTCGTGCATCAGGCCCATTTCGACCAAAGCCCACTTCACCGGAATCGGGTTGGCTTCGATGAACAGGTCCTTGTGCAGCGGCATCAGTTTTTCGTTGATTGCGCGTGCGGTATCGGCGTCGCCCTTCAGCGCGGCCTCGCACAGGTCAGCCATTTCGCGCGGGGCGACGTTGGCGGTGACCGAAATGTTGCCTTTGCCGCCCAGCAGGATCAGCTCGACAGCGGTCGGATCATCGCCGGACAGCACGATGAAATCCTTGCTCACGCCATCGATGATCGCTTTGGCGCGCTTGAGGTCGCCGGTGGCTTCCTTGATGCCGATGATGTTCGGCACGGTGGACAGGCGAATCACGGTCTCGGCCTGCATGTCGCAGGAGGTGCGGCCGGGAACGTTGTAGAGAATCTGCGGAATGTCGACCGCTTCAGCGATGTGCTTGAAGTGCTGGTACAGGCCTTCCTGGGTCGGCTTGTTGTAATAAGGAACCACCAGCAGGCAGGCATCGGCGCCGGCGGCCTTGGCGTTGCGGGTCAGCTCGACGGCTTCGCGGGTCGAATTGGCGCCGGTGCCGGCGATGACCGGAATGCGCCCGGCAACCTGTTTGACCACGGCTTTGATGACGGCGATGTGCTCTTCTACATCAAGGGTGGCCGACTCGCCGGTAGTACCGACGGCGACGATGGCATGGGTGCCGTTCTTGAGGTGGAAGTCCACGAGTTTGCTGAGGCTGTCCCAGTCAAGACGCCCTTGTGCATCCATGGGAGTGACCAGTGCCACCATACTGCCCGCAATCATGAAACCGCTCCTGCCGGAAAAAGAGAGCGGTAATGGTACTGGCGCCAAGATGCTTGCACAAGCGAAGTACTGCGCCGCCGCCATTCCCCTTGGCGCCGCTTTTCGCTACCCTTCAGACTTTGATCGGTACAGATCAGCTTGTACGCCGGGTTTCAGCCTCCCCTTTCGGCCTCCCAGGCCCCGTTCCTGCGTCGCATCGACGCGCTCCCGCACAGCGGAGCGAGCCGCGAACGCTGGCCGGGGCTCTTTATACGGACCGCCAGAACAGGCACTCCCGGCCGCCAACGCCCGTCAACCTACCGACCGCTCATCGCTTTAGGAATGCTGCATGTCCACCCCCACAGTTCGCGAACAATTCCTTGTCATCAGTGCCCTCGGCGCCAACCCCATGGAGCTGACCAACGTCCTGTGCCGCGCCAGCCATGAAAACCGCTGCGCCGTCGTCACCTCTCGCCTGACCCGCCACGGCGAGTGGAGCGCCTTGGTGCTGGAAATTTCCGGCAGCTGGGACGCCCTCGCGCGCCTCGAAGGCAGCCTGCCATTGCTGGCCAAGCGTCACGCATTCACCGTCAACGTGGTGCGCAGCGCCGCTCTGGAAAATCGTCCGCAAGCGCTGCCTTACGTGGCTTACGTCAGCTCGGCGTATCGCCCGGACATCATCAATGAGCTGTGCCAGTTCTTCATGGACCACAACGTCGAGCTGGAAAACCTCACCTGCGACACTTACCAGGCTCCCCAGACCGGCGGCACCATGCTCAACGCCACGTTCACCGTGACCCTGCCGGCCAACACCCAGATCAGTTGGCTGCGCGATCAGTTCCTTGATTTCGCCGACGCGATGAATCTGGATGCCCTGATCGAGCCTTGGCGCCCACAAAACCCAATGTAAGGAAGCTTTCATGGCCGTTGTCATCGACCAACCGGTTGCGGATTTCACCGCGCCTGCGACCAGCGGGCAGACCGTCAGCCTGTCCGAACTCAAGGGCAAGCAAGTGGTGATCTACTTCTACCCGAAGGACAGCACCCCGGGCTGCACTACTCAGGGCCAGGGTTTTCGCGATCAATATGCGGCTTTCAAGGCTGCCAACACCGAAGTCTTCGGCATTTCCCGCGACAGTTTGAAGTCGCACGAAAACTTCAAAGGCAAACAGGAATTCCCCTTCGAACTGATCAGTGACAAGGACGAGGCGGTTTGCCAGTTGTTCGACGTGATCAAGCTGAAAAAGCTGTATGGCAAGGAATACCTGGGCGTTGATCGCAGCACTTTCCTGATTGATAAGGACGGTGTGCTGCGTCAGGAATGGCGTGGCGTGAAAGTGCCGGGGCATGTTGATGCCGTGCTGGCGGCGGCTGAGGTTCTGAATAAAGCCTGATGGTTTTGCTGCGTCGTCACCGACGCCATCGCTGGCAAGCCAGCTCCCACAGGGTTCAGCACATACAAAACCTGTGGGAGCTGGCTTGCCAGCGATGAGGCCAAAAGCCTCACCCCGATTTAAAGCAACGGCGCCACCACCGGCTCCTTGCGCGGCCACGCATCGAGCACAGCCTTGAACAGCGTCGCCAGCGGGATCGCAAAAAACACCCCCCAGAATCCCCACAACCCGCCAAACAACAGCACCGCGCAGATGATTGCCACCGGATGCAGATTCACTGCTTCCGAAAACAGCAACGGCACCAGCACGTTGCCGTCCAGCGTCTGAATGATGCCGTAAACCGCCATCAGGTAGATGAACTGATCGCTCCAGCCCCACTGGAACAGCGCAATCAGCAGCACCGGCACGGTCACCACTACCGCACCGACATACGGCACCACCACCGACAAACCGACCAGCAAAGCCAGCAGCGCCGCGTAGTTCAGGCCCAGCGCGATGAAGGCGATGTAGGTCACGCCGCCGCAAATCACGATCTCGATGCCTTTGCCACGTATGTAATTGGCGATCTGCCGGTTCATTTCCTGGGCGACGCGGGTGATCAGCGCGCGTTCGCGAGGCAGATAGCCACGCACCCATTCGCCAATCATCGCCCGATCCTTGAGGAAGAAGAACACCAGAATCGGCACCAGAACCAGGTAGATCATGATGTTCACCAGCAGCGGCAAACTCGACAACGAGAAAGTCAGTGCCCACTGACCGAACTTGCCAATCTCGCCCCGCGCCGCTTCGATCGCCTGCAGGACTTGCTCGTCAGACACCAGATGCGGATAGCGCTCGGGCAATAGAAGCAGCAGCGATTGCCACTTGGCGAGCATGCCCGGCAACTCGTTGAACAGGGTGATCAACTGATGCCACAGCAATGGCAGCACCACGACGATAAACAGCATCAGCGCGCCCATGAACAGCGCAAACACCAGCCCCACCGCCACCCCGCCGGGCACACGCAGCCGCTCGAGCGTCACCACCAGGCCCTGCATCAGATACGCCAGCACCATTCCGGCCAAAACCGGCGCAAGCATGCCGCCGAGGGTGAGCACGGCAGTGAAGGCGAGAAACAGCAGCACTGCCAGCACCACGGCTTCTTCATCGGAGAAGTAGCGCTGAATCCAGTCGCGTAACACTTTGAACATCAATAATCCCTTCGATTTTAAGCGCGGCGCTTCAGGCTTTCTTCAACCAGTAACGGTAGACGCCAGCCTCGTCTTCTTCGCGCAACAGCGCATGACCGGCGAGTTTGGCAAAGGTACGGAAATCGCGTTGCGAGCCGGCATCGGTAGCGATCACCTTGAGCACAGCGCCACTTTGCAGTTTGTTGAGTTCCATTTTTGCCTTGAGCAACGGCAACGGACAGTTCAGGCCACTGGCGTCCAGTTCCACGTCATGGGCTACAGCGTCAGTCATTGCGTCACTCCGGTTCGGGTTGTCGAGCTGCCTAGAATATCTGGTCGCGGCTTCGGTGTCCGGCTACAGTAAGGTCTTTGTCCTCCAAGGCTTTGTGCATGACTTTTCTGCGCCCTACCCTGCTGACGCTCGCTTGCCTGCTCGCCTCACCAGGCTTTGCCGACGATCTGCCGTCACTCGGCGACGCCAGCTCTGCCATTGTCTCGCCGCAACAGGAATACCAGCTAGGCCGCGCCTGGCTGGCCATGCTGCGCAGTCAGGTTTCCCAGCTCAACGATCCGCAGCTCAAGGATTACGTCGAATCCAGCGTCTACAAGCTGGTGGAGACCAGTCAGGTCTCCGACCGACGCCTGGAATTCATCCTGATCAACAGCCCACAACTCAACGCCTTCGCAGCGCCGGGCGGCGTGGTCGGGGTCAACGGCGGCCTGTTCCTCAACGCCCAGACCGAAGGTGAATACGCCTCGGTGCTCGCTCACGAACTGGCGCACTTGTCGCAACGCCACTTCGCTCGCGGCGTCGAAGCCTCACAAAGAATGCAGGTGCCGATGATGGCCGCGTTGCTGGCGGGTATCGTCATCGCGGCGGCAGGTGGCGGTGATGCCGGCATCGCCACCATCGCCGGCACCCAGGCTGCGGCGTTGCAGGAACAACGGCGCTTCTCGCGGCAGAACGAACAGGAAGCGGACCGCATCGGCATCCTCAACCTGGAAAAGGCCGGGTACGATCCGCGTTCGATGCCAACCATGTTCGAACGCCTGATGCGCCAGTACCGCTTTGACGCCAAGCCGCCGGAATTCCTCCTGACTCACCCGGTCACCGAATCGCGTATCGCCGACACCCGCAACCGCGCCGAGCAGGCGAAACCGGGCGGCATCGAAGACAGCATGCGCTACCAGTTGATTCGCGCGCGGGTGCAGTTGATCTATGAGGAAACCCCGGGGCTGGGCGCCAAGCGTTTCCGCGCCCTGCTCGATGAGAACCCGAAAAATGATGTCGCGCGTTACGGCCTGGCCATCGCGCAAATCAAGGGCGGCCAGCTCAACGAAGCGCGAGAGAACCTGAAGCAGCTGTTGGCCAAGTCGCCGAACGAGATCATCTACAACCTCGCGCAGGTCGATCTGGACATCACCAACAATCGCCTGCCCGAAGCGCAATCACGGGTCGACCGCATGCTTACGCAGTTCCCGGGCAACTATCCACTGAATCAGGTGCGTGTCGATCTGCTGTTGAAACAGAATCGCGCCGCCGATGCCGAGAAGGCACTCGACAGTCTGCTCAAGTCGCGCCCGGATGATCCGGACGTCTGGTATCAGGTTGCTGAAACCCGCGGCTTGTCGGGCAACATCATCGGCCTGCATCAGGCGCGCGCCGAGTATTTTGCACTGGTCGGCGATTACCGCCAGGCCATTCAGCAGCTGGACTTCGCCAAGCGCAAGGCCGGCAACAACTTCCCGTTGTCCTCGCGCATCGATGCCCGCCAGCGCGAGTTGATGGAGCAGGAGCGTATGGTCAAGGACATGATGGGCTGAGTCTTTCGAGACAAGACAAAAACTGCAGACACAAAAAAACCGCCTCTTTCGAGGCGGTTTCTTTTTTACCTTGTTACTGGCTTATTCCGCCAGTTTGAAGGTGATGAAGCTGGCACGGCCCTGACGCAGCACGCGCATCGACACCGAACGGTTCTTCGGCAACGCCTTGGCGATGTCGGTGAACTCCTTGGCCGAGCCGATGGCTTGATTGTTCAGGTGGGTGATCACGTCACCCGGTTGCAGACCGATCAGGGCCGCAGGACCGTCCTGCACTTCCTTGATCACCACACCACCTTTAAGGTCGTAGGTTTTCTTCTGCTCGGCGGTCAATTCACCGACCGCAACACCGAGGCGGTTGCTGCTGCTTTCAGCGCCGGATTTCGGCAGACCTGCCAGCTCCTTGTCCTCGTCCGGGATTGCGCCGACGGTCAGCTCGACGTTCTTGCGCTTGCCTTCACGAATCACTTCCAGATTGGCTTTGGCGCCAGCCTTCAGCGCGCCGACCAGATGCGGAAGATCGGCGGACATGACGATCGGCTGACCGTTCATGCTCAGGATCACGTCGCCAACCTGCAGGCCGCCCTTGGCCGCAGGGCCGTCATCCTGGATCTGCGCTACCAGCGCGCCAGCTGGCTTGTCCAGACCGAACGACTCGGCCAGATCCTTGTTCACTTCCTGAATGACCACGCCCAGCCAGCCGCGGCTGACTTTGCCACCGCTCTTGAGCTGATTGGAAACGTCCATCGCCACGTCGATCGGAATGGCGAACGACACGCCCATGAAGCCACCGGAGCGGGTGTAGATCTGCGAGTTGATGCCGACCACTTCACCGTTCAGGTTGAACAGCGGGCCACCGGAGTTGCCCGGGTTGATCGGCACGTCGGTCTGAATGAACGGCACATAGTTTTCGTTTGGCAGGCTCCGACCGACGGCGCTGACGATGCCTTGGGTCACGGTGTGGTCAAAGCCGAATGGCGAACCGATCGCCACGACCCACTGGCCGGCCTTCAGGTCCTGGGATTTGCCGAGCTTGAGCACCGGCAGATCCTTGCCTTCGATTTTCAGCAACGCCACGTCAGAGCGGGGGTCGGTGCCGACCAGCTTGGCTTTCATCTCACTGCGGTCAGCCAGACGGACGAGGATTTCGTCAGCATCGGCGATCACGTGATTGTTGGTGAGGATGTAGCCATCCGGCGAAATGATGAAACCCGAGCCCAGCGATTGCGCTTCACGCTGGCGGCCATCGCCACGTGGCGAGCGCTGCTGAGGCGGCATGCCGCGCTCGAAGAATTCGCGCAGCATCGGTGGCAGGCCTTCCAGATCCGGCATCTGCTGGTTGACCCGACGGTCCGGCAGTTTCTGCGTGGTACTGATGTTCACCACCGCTGGCGACGCTTGTTCGACCAACTGGGTGAAATCAGGCAGATCGGCCGCTTGCGCAGCAGGCACCGCCTGACCGAGCAACAGCACGGTGGCGAAGATGGAAAGGTAAGACTTCAAACTTGGTATCGACATACAGCTCCCGTTACGACGAGCAGGGTTAAGCGATATGGAGCAAAGGAACACCGGAAACCACAGACCGGCATTTTTGTTCCGGGAACAACAAACAAGGCCAGAGCCGTGAGGCTCTGACCTATAAAAAATTTTCAGGGGTTTTGCAAATGAAAATGCTCAGCAAACATTTCGACGTCTCGACGACGAAGTAGAAATGACTGAAATCAGCTCACTGCTTGCTGGTCGCAGCGCCATCGTTGTTACGCATCGATAGAGCAATTCGTTCGGCGGTGCCAATCGGGATTTCGCCAACCACCGTGACCATCATTTCACCTTGCGGTGTAGTCAAACGACGGGATACCGCGACGGTAGGGCCCAACTGGGTACGGGTATCGGTAACGGTTGCACCGTTCAACGGTTCAAGGAACACCGAGAAACGCGCCAGACCATCGTCATACATCAGACTGCTGACCTGAGTCTTGGTCTGCGCATCCTTGTGCGAACTGCTGCTGGTCAGCTCAAAGCCTGGCGGGAGCCAGTCCGAACGCCAGTTTTGCACGGTTTTCGCTGCAGAAGCCTTGTCGCTTGCAATGTTGATCGACTTGCAATCCGGGTCCGCCAACAAGTCCTTGTCCGACGGGATTTCATCCGTGTCGAGGCTGGTGAACTGGAAACGCTCGAGCAACTGCCCTTTGTCGTTCAACAGCAACGACTTGAGCGGCAGCCCGGTTTTCTTGTCCAGATGCAACTCGAAACCATAACGGTGCTGATCACGAGGCGTCAGCGACACAATCACTGCATCACGGCCGGCCACGCGCGACTTGCCAATGACGGCAAGGTCATACCAATTCTTCAGCTTTTTGGGATCCAGCGCACGGGCGGCAGCGTTGGGTGAGTCACCCAATCCCGCAATCAGAGTGCCGCTGACGCATTGAGTACGTCCATCAATGCGCACGACTTCCTGAGCAGAGCCGTCGAGCTGCAATAACCGCTCGCGGACTTGGCCATTCTGGACACGATGCCAGATGTTGTGCGTGGAAAAACTGCCGTTGCGCTCGTAAACGAAAGTGCCGTGGAAGCTCTGCTGCTGCTCGGCCTGGCCCAGACGGGTCAACCAGTCCTGGGCCTCGTCAGCGTGGGCTGGAACGATGAACCAGCCACTGAGCAGAAGCGAAAGTAGAGGGATGGCGCGCATGATCCTCCTTAACGGTTTTCCAGGCTTGCGGCACGTGCGTATGGCAGCGCGCTTTCAGTTCCTTTGAGTGCAGCCTGCTGAGCATGCTGACGCAGGTAGCCTGGCAGACGCTGATCATGCCAGCCCGGCTGACCTTGCAGAACGCCATTAGCCATAGGACCCGTCGCTTCCGAGCTTTCGCTGTAACCAGCCAGAACTGCCGGACCTTTGACCTGTGGAGTGGCCAGAGTAGGCTGATTCGACTGCTGGGCCAGTTCAACACCGGCGATTTCGTCCTGGTTGTACAGGCGAACACCGGCCAGAACGGCCACGGTTACCGAAGCGGCAACAGCGAGGCGACCCAGGTTACGCCATGGGCTGCGGGATACTTTGGCCGGAGCCGTTTCGTCTTCCAGCGCAGCGGACACTGCCGCAGCGATATCCAGACGCGGAAGCAGCAGATCCTTGTGCATGGCTGCCCGAGCGATCTGGTAACGAGCCCAGGTCTCACGGGTATCAACATCATCCAGTGCGCTGAGCACTCGACGCAATTCCAGTTCGTCCGCTTCGTTATCCATCACTGCGGACAGCGATTCCTGCAGGGCTTCACGACTCATGGCGTTCCTCTCTTGGCTGTCGCCGCTGTCTCAGTTTTCCTGCAACAACGGTTGCAGGGCTTTGTCGATGGCCTCCCGAGCGCGGAAAATCCGGGAGCGCACGGTACCCACCGGACACTGCATGACGCTCGCAATGTCCTCGTAACTCAGACCATCGAATTCACGTAAAGTTAAAGCCGTACGCAAATCCTCTGGCAGTTGCTGGATGGTCCGATGGACAGTGCCTTCGATCTCATCCCGCAGCAATGCACGTTCCGGTGATTCGAGATCCTTGAGGCCGTGATCGCCATCGTAGAACTCTGCATCCTCTGAACTTACATCGCTATCCGGCGGCCGACGGCCGCGGGAAACCAGGTAGTTCTTTGCCGTGTTAATGGCAATACGGTACAGCCACGTATAAAACGCACTGTCACCGCGAAAATTTCCAAGTGCCCGATACGCCTTGATAAAGGCTTCCTGAGCAACGTCCTGGGCTTCATGGGTGTCGTGCACAAACCGCACGATCAACCCGAGAATTTTGTGCTGATATTTCAGCACCAGCAGATCGAAAGCTCGCTTGTCGCCACGCTGTACGCGTTCGACCAGCTGCTGATCCTCTTCCTGGGTTAGCATGAACACTCCTCGATAAGCCCGGAGGAGACTTGCATTACTAAACGACCAGACTTGCAAACATAGACTCGGGCTTTTCGCAAAAGTTCTCCCCCTCCAAGCAAGTTTCCTGCGGGCTCTGATTTGGCACGCACGAAAAACGCAGCGCGGGATAAACCGGCTGCGCGAATAATCTTGTTATCGGTTTCGCCGGCAGGAATCCAAACGCAGATTCCGCACTGAAGCCGACACTGTCCCTGGTTTCTGGCACCGTCTATTGATCTTGGGCCTTTGGCAAAAGTTCCAATTATTTATAGCCGTACCCACCTGACATTGCGCAACCCTGCTCGGAAAAGACTGTTTCAGCGCCGATACAGGTGTCATTTTTCAAAATCGATGAAAAAAAACTTCCGACGAAGCACAGCGCTTTTTACTGCGCGGTAGTCTCACAATGCCATCTGGGCCCGGCTATTGTGCCGCCCAACCCCTCTATATACTAGTGGGCTGTGTGGCTGTCTTGACTCGCCGATCCAGCTGTCTTGCGCCAACCCCGACCCGGGTCGCTTTGAGCGGAATCCTGAAATGAGCCAACAGTTCCAACACGATGTTCTGGTGATTGGCAGCGGTGCTGCCGGTTTGACTCTCGCTTTGACCTTGCCCGGTCATCTGCGCATTGCCGTATTGAGCAAAGGCGATCTCGCCAACGGTTCGACCTTCTGGGCCCAGGGCGGCGTCGCTGCGGTGCTCGACGATACCGACACTGTCGAATCCCATGTCGACGACACCCTCAATGCGGGCGGCGGCTTGTGCCATGAAGACGCCGTACGCTTTACCGTCGAGCACAGCCGCGAAGCCATCCAATGGCTGATCGACCAAGGCGTGCCGTTCACCCGCGACGAACAGTCCGGCACTGAAGACGGTGGTTTCGAATTTCACCTGACCCGCGAGGGTGGCCACAGCCATCGACGGATCATCCATGCTGCCGACGCCACTGGCGCTGCGATCTTCAAGACCTTGCTGGCCCAGGCCAAAGAGCGCGATAACATCGAATTGCTGGAACAGCGCGTCGCCGTTGATTTGATCACCGAACGCCGCTTGGGCATGGAAGGCGATCGTTGCCTGGGCGCTTACGTGCTGAACCGCGCCACCGGCGAAGTCGACACCTACGGCGCAAGGTTCGTGATTCTGGCCTCGGGCGGCGCAGCCAAGGTCTACCTTTATACCAGCAACCCCGACGGCGCCTGCGGTGACGGCATCGCCATGGCCTGGCGTTCCGGTTGCCGGGTGGCGAACCTGGAATTCAACCAGTTCCACCCGACCTGCCTGTATCACCCGCAAGCCAAGAGTTTCCTGATCACTGAAGCGTTGCGTGGCGAAGGCGCGCATTTGAAGCTGCCCAACGGCGAGCGCTTCATGTATCGCTTCGACAAACGCGCGGAGTTGGCGCCTCGTGACATTGTCGCGCGGGCCATCGATCATGAAATGAAGCGCCTGGGTGTCGACTGCGTATATCTCGACATCAGCCACAAGCCTGAATCGTTCGTAAAAACTCACTTCCCGACTGTTTATGAACGCTGCCTGGGCTTCGGCATCGACATCACCAAACAACCGATCCCGGTCGTCCCCGCCGCGCACTACACCTGTGGCGGCGTGATGGTCGATCAGCACGGCTGCACCGATGTACCCGGGCTCTACGCCATAGGCGAGACCAGTTTCACCGGTCTGCACGGCGCCAACCGCATGGCCAGCAACTCGCTGTTGGAATGCTTCGTTTATGCCCGTTCGGCAGCGGCGGACATTCTCGCGCAACTCGATGACGTCGCGGCGCCAAGCGCCCTGCCCGTCTGGGATGCCAGTCAGGTGACCGACTCGGATGAAGACGTGATCATTGCGCACAACTGGGACGAGCTGCGGCGGTTCATGTGGGACTACGTCGGCATCGTGCGCACCAACAAGCGTCTGCAACGGGCGCAGCATCGGGTGCGTCTGCTGCTGGATGAGATCGATGAGTTCTACAGCAACTATAAAGTCAGCCGTGACCTGATCGAGTTGCGCAACCTGGCACAGGTTGCCGAATTGATGATCAGCTCAGCCATGGAACGCAAGGAAAGTCGCGGGCTGCATTACACCCTCGACTATCCGGATATGCTCCCCGAAGCGCTCGACACTATTCTGGTGCCGCCCACCTACGCCGGCTGAACTTGAGCCGCACTCGCAGGCGTCGGTGCAGATCCGCTGCCTGCGAGTCACGTGGCACGCAGATCGACCTGACCCGCCACTCTCCGCGAAGGCGAAAGCGCAGCACCACGATCAACGGCAGCGCCAGACTGTCCGGGCGCAGTTGCACCGCTTGCCAGCCATCAGCCTGATTCCACACCTGCCAGCCATCGCCATCGCGGCGCAAGCCGCAAAATGCTTGCGGATGGTTCAGCAGAATCTGCCGTGGCAGCATCCAAAAACCGTGCAGCGCACAGGCGCAAGCGCCGAGCAGACTGGCCCAGAGCGGAATCGACAGCAGACACAGCGAACCCATGGCGAACGCCTGGGCCAACAGATACGCCGCCAGCAACTGCCGTGAGGCATGCCAGCGGCATTCGAACGTATTACTTGGGCTGGACACGATCCAGAATCATCCGGACCATGCGTTGCAGCTCGGGATCTTCCGACTCGCTGCGCTCCATGAACCAGCCGAACATGTCCTGATCCTCACAGGTCAGCAAACGCACGTACAGATCGCGATCCACTTGATTCAACGTCGCGTAAACCTCCTGCACGAACGGCACCAGCAGCACGTCAAGCTCAAGCATGCCGCGACGGCTGTGCCAAAAGAGGCGATTCAGTTCAACTTGTTCGACCATGGAGCCCTCCTCGAATTTGCCGGGCAGTATACAGCCCCGGCGCGGGCCGCACAGTCGGCTTTGGTCGGGGACCCCTGATCCTTTATCAACTACCCATTTCAACCCTGCCCCCTTATGATGTGCCCCAGTCTATTTACCCTGCGATGACCCATGGCCGATTCTGCTTTTTTCTGCACCCTGTCTCATGAAGGCGTACTCGCGGTTCGCGGTGCGGACGCCGGAAAATTCCTGCAAGGCCAGTTGACCTGCAATATCAATTACCTGAGCGACACCCGCGCCAGCCTCGGCGCCCGCTGCACGCAGAAAGGCCGGATGCAGTCGAGCTTCCGCATCCTGCTTGAGGGCGACGGCGTGGTGATGGCGATGGCCAGCGAGCTGCTCGAGCCGCAACTGGCCGACCTGAAAAAGTACGCGGTGTTCTCCAAATCGAAACTGACCGACGAAAGCGCCGCCTGGGTGCGCTTCGGTCTGGCACATGGCGATGCAGCCCTGACCAGCCTCGGTCTGGCACTGCCCGCCGAAACCGACAGCGTTGTGCGCAATGAAGGCCTGATCGCAATTCGCGTCTCGCCCGAGCGCGCCGAACTCTGGGTGCCTGCCGCTCAGGCGCCGAACATTCAAAGCCAACTGTCCGCCACGCTGGCTGAGGGCGAACTGAATCAATGGCTGCTGGGCCAGATCCGCGCCGGTATCGGCCAGGTCATGCCTTCCACTCGCGAACTGTTCATCCCGCAGATGCTCAATCTGCAGGCGGTCGGCGGGGTGAGCTTCAAGAAAGGTTGCTACACCGGCCAGGAAATCGTTGCGCGCATGCAATACCTGGGCAAGCTCAAGCGTCGGCTGTACCGCTTGCGCCTCGACGCAGCCGAGTTGCCGGAGCCCGGCACTCAACTGTTCGCCCCCAGCCACAACAGCTCGATCGGCGAAGTAGTGCTGGCGGCCAATGCCGAGGGAAACATTGAACTCCTGGCCGTGTTGCAGGCCGAAGCTGCCGAAGCCGGTGATTTGCGTCTGGGCGCCCTCGAAGGCCCCGCGTTGCACGTGCTCGACCTGCCTTACGAACTGGATCGCGACCGCGAAATCCAGCGTTGATCGCAGCATTGTTGCAACATCCTAGAGAGTCCAAATGAGCGAACTGGCGGAAAAGGTCCAACAGGATTTGGTTGCGGCCATCGATAACGATGACCTGGTTCTGCCAACGTTGCCGGAAGTGGCCCTGCAAATTCGCAAGGCCGCCGAGGATCCGGAAATCAGCGTCAGCGATCTGAGCAAAGTCATCGGCCGCGACACCGCGCTGTCGGCGCGCCTGATCAAAGTGGTCAACAGTCCGCTGCTGCGCGCTGCGCAGGAAGTCACCGACCTGCACACCGCCATCACCCGTTTGGGCATCAACTACAGCAGCAACCTGGCGATCGGCCTGGTGATGGAGCAGATCTTCAATGCCCGCTCCGAGGTGGTCGAACAGAAGATGCGCGAAGTCTGGCGCAGCAGTCTGGAAATCGCTGGCGTCAGCTATGCGCTGTGTCGTCGTCACACTCAGCTCAAACCCGATCAGGCGGCACTCGGCGGGCTGGTGCATCAGATTGGCGTGTTGCCGATTCTGACTTACGCCGAAGACCACAATGAACTGCTCTCCGATGCGGTCAGCCTGACCCATGTGATTGAGCAGATTCACCCTTTGCTGGGCGAGAAATTGCTGCGGGTCTGGGAGTTTCCCGAGCGCCTGGTGCATTTGCCGTTGCTGTATCAAGACTTCAGCCGCGACTCGACGCGCATCGATTACGTCGATGTCGTGCAGGTGGCCAATTTGTATTGCCGCAAGGACACCGATCATCCGTTTGCGCGGATTGATCCGTTTAGCGTGCCGGCGTTCAGGAAGCTGGGGATTGATCCGGAGAACAAGCAGTTCTGCGCGGATCTGGAAGAATCGCGGTCGATGTTCTACTGACCTGTAGTGAGGGGATTTATCCCCGTTGGGTTGCGAAGCGACCCTAGACTCTGCGACCCGGACCGCGACTGCTGCGCAGCCGAGCGGGGATAAATCCCCTCGCCACAAAAACCCCTCGCCACAAAGGTATTACCCGGCAATAAAACTGACCCGCACCTTCAACCCTGCCTGCTCGCCATCATGCAAGGTGATCTGCGCCAGATGCGCGCGACAGATCTCGCCGACAATCGCCAAGCCCAGACCTGAACCGGCAACCTGCTGATTGCGCCGGTAAAATCGCTCGAACACCCGATCACGCTCGTGCAGCGGGATGCCCGGCCCGTCGTCCTCAACCTCAAGCACCGCCGGGGCCGTGACCCGCAGAATCACATTGCCGCCCGATGGCGTATGCGCCAGCGCGTTGTCGACCAGATTGCTCAGCAGCTCATTGAGCAGCGTCGGCTCACCGCGCAGCCACACCGGCTCATCCGCTTCAAGCGCCAGCGCCACGCCGCGCTTGTGCGCCAAAGGCGCCATGGCCATGCCCAGCTCCCGCGCCAATTGGCTCAGATCGAGCAACTGCGCGCCGCCCTCGGCAATCGCCCGCGCGCCGTTCTCGACGCGGGCCAGCGATAGAAGCTGATTGGCCAGATGGGTCAAGCGATCGGTGCTTTGCGCGGACGATTCAAGGGTGGTGCGCCAGGTCTCCGGCTCGTTCGAGCGCAGGCCCAGTTCCAGGCGTGCCTTGAGTGCGGCCAGCGGCGTACGCAACTCGTGAGCGGCATCGGCGATGAACTGCGCCTGCCGCTCGAACTGGCCGCGCAGACGCTCGGTGAAATGATTGAGCGCGCGAACCAAGGGTCCCAGTTCATGCTGCACTTCCACCAGCGGCAGCGGCCGCAAGTCGTCGGGCTGGCGTTCCTCAACAGCGGTTCTTAACCGCTCCAGCGGGCGCAACGCCGCACTCACCGCGAACCACACCAGCAGCAATGCACCCACGGCCAACATGCCCAGGCGCAGCAACGTATCCGCCGCCAGACTGCGCGCCATACTGACCCGCGCTTCGTCGGTTTCAGCCACGCGGATCTCCGCCATGCCGTTCATGTTCGGCTCGCTTACGGCCTTGAGCAGGCTGACCACGCGCACGTTCTGGCCGTTGTACTTCGCATTGTAAAAGCGCGCCAGCGCCGGATAGCTGTCGGTGCGCGGCGTGCCGGGCGGTGGCCCGGGAAGATTTTCGTAGCCGGAAATCAGCTTCTGGTGAATGTCGTTGACCTGGTAATAGATGCGCCCGGCGCTGTCGTAGGCGAAGGTGTCCAGCGCCACGTAAGGCACATCGGCGCTGAGGCTGCCATCGCGCTGCGACAACCCGGCAGCGATGGTGCGTGCCGAGGCCAGCAGCGTGCGGTCATACGCGGTGTCGGCGGCTTCGCGACCGTTCCAGTAAGCGCTCAAACCACTGGCGAGCATCAGCACCACCAGCAACCATCCAAGGTTCCACAGCAACCGCCAGCGCAGGCTGCTGGGCTTATGCATCGCGGCTTTCCAGCAGATAGCCGAGGCCACGGAAGGTGACGATGGCCACGGGCTGGCCATCGAGCTTCTTGCGCAAGCGGTGCACGTAGATTTCGATGGCGTCGGGGCTGGCTTCTTCGTCGAGGCCGAACACCTGCGCGGCCAGTTGTTCTTTGCTCATCACTCGCCCCGGCCGCGCGATCAACGCTTCGAGAACGGCTTGCTCGCGCGAGGTGAGGGTCAGCAGTTCGTCGCCGAGGGTGAAGCGCCGCGTATCGAGGTCGTAAGCCAGCACACCACAGCGCTGCTGACGCTCGCCGCCCAGGACACTGCGGCGCAGCAAGGCTTTGACCCGCGCTTCCAGTTCCGTCAATTCGAACGGCTTGGCCAGGTAGTCGTCAGCACCGAGATTGAGGCCATGCACGCGATCCTTGACGTCACTGCGCGCGGTCAGCATCAACACCGGCAGGTTCTTGCCCCGTGCACGCAGCCGCGCCAGCACCTCGAAACCGTCCATGCGCGGCAGGCCGACATCGAGGATCGCCACCGCGTATTCCTCACTGCCCAGCGCCAGGTCGGCGGCCACGCCATCGTGCAACACATCCACGGTCAGACCGGTGCTCTTGAGCGCCTGAGCCACGCTTTCGGCCAGTTGCAAATGGTCTTCGACGAGCAGGACACGCATGGATTTTTACCTCGTTCAGGGTTGGCCGACGCCACGCTTTGTCGCGGAGTTTACAGCCGCAACCGCCGCTGTGAAGCCCGAAAAACCGTGAAAGACAATTGAAAGGTTGTTGAAAGGTTAGCCGGTTAGAGTCGGGCCACGGACAGTTTCGACTGTCGCCGCTGCCGCCACACAGCGCAACGAAAAACGCCATGAAGCGTTTTCGACTCATAAGAACAATAACGGAGTACCCCAGCATGCCCTCCATGCGCACCAAGGCTGTAACGCCTGCTCGCCTTGCTCGATTCCACCGTTACACCGTCGGCTTCTCGCCGCAGTCCTGTATCCCCTCCGTTGTTTCAGTCGTTGCGCGCGCGCCGCGAGAAAACTGCGCCTGCCGCTAGGTTTTCGCGTTGCCCTTTGGTCATTCGGTCCATCCATAACAACAACTCCTCTGGAGACTCAAATGAACGTATCACTGCGTAAAGTTGCTCTCGCCGCTGGCGCGATGCTGTTTGCCGGCCAACTCATGGCCGAGCCGAAACGTCCGGAATGCATCGCCCCCGCCTCCCCCGGCGGCGGTTTCGACCTGACCTGCAAACTGGTGCAGAGCGCATTGGTCAACCAGAAGTTGCTGAGCAAGCCGATGCGCGTCACCTACATGCCCGGCGGTGTCGGCGCGGTGGCGTACAACGCGGTGGTCGCGCAACGTCCGGCGGATGCCGGCACGCTGGTGGCGTGGTCGAGCGGTTCGCTGCTGAACCTGGCCCAGGGCAAGTTCGGTCGCTTCGATGAAACCAACGTGCGCTGGCTCGCGGCCGTCGGCACCAGCTACGGCGCCATCGCAGTGAAAAGCGATTCGCCCTACAAGACCCTCGACGATCTCGTTCAGGCGTTGAAGAAAGATCCAGGGTCAGTGGTTATCGGCTCCGGCGGCACCGTCGGCAGCCAGGACTGGATGCAGACCGCACTGATCGCCAAGGCTGCCGGGATCAACCCGCGCGAACTGCGTTACGTGGCACTCGAAGGCGGTGGTGAAATCGCCACGGCCCTGCTCGGCGGCCACATCCAGGTCGGCAGTACCGACATCTCCGACTCCATGCCGCACATCCAGAGCGGCGACATGCGTCTGCTCGCGGTGTTCTCGGACAAGCGTCTCGACGAACCGGAAATGAAAGACATCCCGACCGCTCGCGAGCAAGGCTATGACATCGTCTGGCCGGTCGTGCGTGGCTTCTACCTCGGGCCAAAAGTCAGCGATGAAGACTACGCCTGGTGGAAAGACGCGTTCGACAAACTGCTGGCTTCCGACGAGTTCGCCAAGCTGCGCGATCAGCGTGAGCTGTTCCCGTTCGCCATGACCGGCCCGGAACTGGACACCTACGTGAAGAAGCAGGTCGCCGACTACAAAGTGCTGGCCAAAGAGTTCGGCCTGATCCAGTGATCGTCTCTGTCTAGTGGCTGCGTCTCCTACGCGGGGACGCAGCACAGGAGCTCCCATGCTTATTCAACGCATTTTCGCCTCGGTGTTACTGCTGGTGTGTGCCGGCCTGGCACTGATGGCGTGGCCGTACCAAGCGGCTTTTTCCTATGAACCGGTCGGCCCGCGCGCCTTTCCGCTGCTGATGCTCGGCCTGATGGGGCTGGCGCTGCTGTACATGGTGTTTCGCCCGGCGCCGATCAAACACAACCCGGATGAGCCGCCGCTGGATCGCGAAACCCTGACCAAGATCGGTCTGTGCGTGGTGTTGTTGCTGGTGTTTGCCGGCACCTTCGAACCCCTTGGCTTCATCGTGGCCAGCATCATTACCGGCGTACCGATGGCCCGTCTCTATGGCGGCCGCTGGCTGCCGAGCGTGGTGATCATCAGCCTGATGGCGGTTGGTCTCTATCTGCTGTTCGATCGCTTGATGGATGTTCCGCTGCCCCTCGGCCTGCTCAGCGTCCTGGAGAACTGATATGGATACCCTTGGCTATTTGGGTCAGGGCTTCGGCGTCGCGCTGAGCCCGTACAACCTGGTGACCGCACTGTGCGGCACCCTGATCGGCACCGTCGTCGGCCTGCTGCCGGGCCTCGGTCCGATCAACGGCGTGGCGTTGCTGATTCCGATCGCGTTCGCACTCGGCCTGCCGCCGGAGTCGGCGCTGATCCTGCTCGCGGCGGTCTATCTGGGCTGCGAATACGGCGGCCGGATCAGCTCGATCCTGCTGAACATTCCGGGTGAAGCCTCCACCGTCATGACCACCCTCGACGGCTACCCGATGGCTCGTAAAGGTATGGCCGGTGTCGCGCTGTCACTGTCGGCGTGGAGTTCGTTCATCGGCGCGTTCATCGCGACCTGCGGCATGGTCCTGTTTGCGCCGCTGCTGGCGAAATGGGCGATTGCCTTCGGACCGGCGGAATACTTCGTGTTGATGGTGTTCGCGATTGTCTGTCTCGGCGGCATGGCCGGTGATCGACCGCTGAAGACATTTATTGCGGCGCTGATCGGTCTGTTCCTTTCCACCGTCGGCATCGACGCCAACAGTGGCGTGTACCGTTTCACCGGCGACAACATTCACCTGACCGACGGCATTCAGTTCGTTGTGCTGGTGCTGGGTCTGTTCTCGATCAGCGAAATCCTTCTGCTGCTGGAAAAAACCCACCACGGCCAGGAAGCGGTGAAAGCCACCGGCCGGATGATGTTCAACTTCAAGGAAGCGGCGTCGGTTTTCGTCGTCAACGTGCGCTGCGGCGTGCTCGGTTTCATCATGGGCGTGCTGCCCGGTGCCGGCGCAACGCTCGCCAGTGCCGTGGCCTACATGACCGAGAAGCGCATCGCCGGCACCAGCGGCAAATTCGGTGAAGGCGATCCCCGTGGTCTGGCCGCGCCGGAAACCGCTATCGGCGGCGCGGCGTGCGGCGCTCTCGTTCCGATGCTGACCCTCGGCGTTCCGGGTTCGGGCACCACGGCGGTGATGATCGGCGCGCTGTCGCTGTACAACATCACCCCGGGTCCACTGCTGTTCCAACAGCAACCGGACATCGTCTGGGGCCTGATCGCGTCGTTGTTCATCGCCAACGTGATGCTGGTGATCCTCAACATCCCGATGATCCGCGTATTCACCCGCATCCTCGCCGTGCCGAACTGGGCGTTGGTGCCGATCATCGCGATCATCACCGGGATCGGCGTTTACGCTGTGCACGCGACCACCTTCGATCTGTTCCTGATGATCGGTATCGGCATCTTCGGTTACATCCTGCGCAAGCTGGATTTCCCGCTGTCGCCACTGCTGCTGGGCTTCATCCTCGGTGGCCTGATGGAGCAGAACCTGCGTCGCGCCCTGTCGATCTCCAATGGCGCGCTGGAGATTCTCTGGTCGAGTCCGATCACCTTCGGTTGCTGGATCCTCACCGCGATCATGCTGCTGATGCCGCTGATCCGCATCTGGCGCAAGCGTTCGGCGGCACGGCGCGTCATTGCCGATGTTTGATCGCTTGTCCCTGAAAGCCTGGTGGGGCACCCCGCTGGTCGGTCTGCTTGGCGGTTTCATCGCCAGCCAGATCGGCTGGCCGCTTCCGTGGATGGTCGGCTCGTTGCTGGCGATCATCCTGGTGCGCTGCCTGACGCCGTGGCAACTGGCGGAAATTCCTGGCGGGCGCAAGTGCGGCCAGTGGATCGTCGGCATCGGTATCGGCCTGCACTTCACCCCGCTGGTGATGGAACAGGTGCTCAGCCATTTCGGTTTGATTTTCTTCGGTGCGCTGGTCACGAGCCTGTCGGCGGTGGTCGGCGTATGGCTGATGCGCCGCACCGGCGAGGATCGCGCCACGGCGTTTTTCTCAAGCATGCCCGGTGGTTCCGGGGAGATGGTCAACCTCGGCGCGCGTAACGGTGCACTGCTCAGCCATGTCGCGGCCGGGCAGAGTCTGCGGGTGTTGGTGGTGGTGTTGTGCGTGCCGGCGGCGTTCAAGTATCTGCTCGGTGACGGCACGCCGATTTCTCACGCCGGCAGTGTCGATTGGCGCTGGCTGGCGATTCTGTTTCCGGCGGGCGCCCTGCTCGCCTGGCTCTGGCAGCGTCTGCGCCAACCCAATCCATGGCTGTTCGGGCCGTTGCTGGTCAGTGCGGCGGTGAGCATTACGTGGGATCTGCACATCGGATTGCCCAATGGTGGCAGTCAGATCGGTCAATGGCTGATCGGCAGCGGTCTGGGCTGTCACTTCAATCGGCAGTTCTTCCGCCGCGCGCCGTCGTTCATGGGCCGGACGTTGATCGGCACGGCGCTGACCATGTTGATCGCGTCGCTGGCGGCGCTGGGCTTGAGTGCATTGACCCATCTGGATCTGCGTTCACTGACCCTGGGCATGATGCCGGGGGGCATTGCCGAAATGAGTCTGACGGCGGAGACCCTGCAACTGTCGGTGCCGCTGGTGACGGCGATGCAGGTGATGCGGCTGTTGTTTGTGCTGTTTCTGGCGGAGCCGTTGTTCAAGTACTGGAATCGTATTCCAGAGTCCTGACTGACTGATCGTTCCCACGCTCTGCGTGGGAATGCCTCAATGGACGCTCCGCGTCCGCTTTGGGACGCAGAGCGTCCCGGGCTGCATTCCTTTGCTGCGCGTGGGAACGATCTCAGGCGAGAGGTGGCAAGCGCCAGTCGATCGGCGTTTCGCCATTCTGTTCGAGAAACTTGTTGGTCCGGCTGAAATGCCCACAGCCCAAAAACCCGCGATAGGCCGACAACGGCGACGGATGCACCGAGGTCAGCACCAGGTGCTTGGTCGCGTCGATCAGCTTCTGCTTGCTCTGCGCATGGGCGCCCCAGAGCATGAACACCAGATGCGGCTGCCGTTCGCTGACCACTTCAATGATGCGGTCGGTGAAGTGTTGCCAGCCCTTGTCCTTGTGCGCGTTGGCGTTGGCGCGCTCAACCGTCATGGTGGTGTTGAGCAGCAGCACGCCCTGTTCGGCCCAGCTCTGCAGGTAGCCGTGGTTGGGAATGTCGATATTGAGGTCGCGTTTCAACTCTTTATAGATGTTGACCAGCGACGGCGGTGCCGGCACGCCCGGTTGCACCGAGAAACACAGACCGTGGGCCTGGCCCGGGCCGTGGTAAGGGTCCTGGCCGAGAATCACCACTTTCACCTTGTCCAGGGGCGTTGAGTTCAGTGCGTTGAAAATCATCGGTCCCGGCGGATAGATCTCCTTGCCGGCGGCCCGCTCCTGCTGCAGAAAGCTGCGCAACTCTGCCATGTAAGGCTGGTCGAACTCAGCACGCAGTGCCTCCTTCCAGCTCGGTTCGAGTTTGATACGGTCGTCAGCAGTCATGGTCATTTCCGGCAAAAACAATGGGGCGAACCCTAGGAAAGCCGACCACGCTTGTCAATTGATCTGACGCAGATCCGGCACTTTCCCCCATAGCGATCATACTGATCGCTCAAATTCCCGATCGAGGTCACGATGAATCTGCACTTCGAAGAACTAACCGGCACCGACGGCGCCCGCATCGGCATCGCCAGCCTGGATGCCGAGAAATCGTTGAACGCGCTGTCCCTGCCGATGATCAACGCGCTCAGCGACAAATTGAACGCCTGGGCCAATGACCCGCAAATCGTCTGCGTGCTGCTGCGCGGCAACGGCGCCAAAGCCTTCTGCGCCGGCGGTGAGGTGCGCAGCCTGGTCGAAGCCTGCCGCGCTCACCCCGGCGAAGTGCCGCCGCTGGCCGCGCAATTTTTCAGCGCGGAATATCGCCTCGATTACAGCCTGCATACCTATCCGAAGCCGCTGATCTGCTGGGGTCACGGTTACGTGCTTGGCGGCGGCATGGGCCTGTTGCAGGGCGCGAGCACGCGGATCGTCACGCCGAGCAGCCGTCTGGCGATGCCGGAAATCACCATTGGACTGTATCCGGACGTCGGCGCCAGTTGGTTTCTCGCACGATTGCCGGGCAAGCTCGGCTTGTTTCTCGGTCTGACCGGCGCGCACATCAACGGCCGTGATGCGCTGGATCTGGATCTGGCCGACCGCTTCCTGCTCGACGAACAGCAACCGCAATTGATCGAAGGCTTGCTGCAATTGAACTGGCAGGAACAGACCGCCATGCAGCTCAACAGCCTGCTCAAGGCTCTGCAGCAGGAGGCACTTGAGCAAATGCCCGAAGCGCAGTGGCTGCCGCGTCGTCAGCAGATCGACGAACTGCTCGATGGCAGCGACGTTGCCTGTGCGTGGAAAGCCATCAGCCTGCACCGCGACAGCAGCGATCCGTTGATTGCCCGCGCGGCGAAAACCATGGCCGAGGGCTCGCCGCTGACCGCGCATCTGGTCTGGGAACAGATCAGCCGCGCGCGGCACATGTCGCTGGCCGAAGTATTCCAGATGGAATACACCCTGAGCCTCAATTGCTGCCGTCATCCGGAATTCAGCGAAGGCGTGCGCGCGCGTTTAATCGACAAGGATCAGAAGCCGCACTGGCACTGGCCGGACATCAATAACGTGCCGGATGCAGTGGTCGAGGCGCACTTTCACAAGGTTTGGGAGGGGCGGCATCCGTTAGCGGATCTGACCCAGTATTGAGGTGACGCGAGGCCCGCGATGGCGACTGGATTGCCATCGCGGGCCGGCTCAATCGGTCGTCTTGTCAGACATTCAGTTCGTAGAACTCAATGATTTCCTTCATTGCCCGCTGCGCTTCATCGTCGCCCTTTATCAAAATATCCTCGACATCCCTCAGTGGCGGAAGCGGGTGCAGACGTTCAGCAATTTGCCTTGCGCTGTAGTCTTGAGTCGCTGTTCCTTCGCTGACTCTTATGAAGCCAATAGCGCTTTCACCTGCGGCAAAATGACTGGAAACCCGGATTTTCGGCGCCATGCCGTAATCCACCACAATCACCAGATCATCGCGCTCACGATGAAACCTCAGGTTGTCGATCGTCAGCCTGCGTTCGGAAAAATCGATCCCGTCCTGTCCGCCTCCGTTGTTTATGATCACGTCTCTGCCGAGGCCATCGTATCGGTAGAGATCATTTCCAGCGCCGCCGGTTAGCGTGTCATTGCCCGGCCCACCCAGCAGCAGATCATCACCGGGGCTGCCGGTGAGCACGTCATCCCCTTGCATGCCTCGGATCTCTCCCGCGCCGCTTATGGTGTCGTTGCCGCGACCGCCCACGAGTGGCAGCGCTCGTCCGTCTCGCAGGGAGGTTGAACGGCTGGGATTGTTGACGATGACACCCGTATGAAAAGTCTCGGGCGCAGGGCCGAGCTGACTCGATTCCAGGAGCTGCTTCAAACTTGCGACCGACCCATCGGCGAACTTGACGAGCTCAATACCGGCCCCCTCAAGTTCACCGTTGTGGGGCAAGACGATGCGGACTTTTTGCGTCCCGCCCCATTGGATATCGAGTGTCGGATGAAGCATTTTCGCTCTCGGCGGGTTGCGGTAAGCCCCGCGACTCGGGTTGGGCTCCAGCTCGACATGGGTGGTCTCTATCAGCGCAGCACCCCAGCTCAATTGCAGTGCATCGCGCTGCGCGCCTGCGGGAAGAACGACCGTGTCCTGATCGATCAATCCGTACTCGTCTTTCCACCCCGCTACGCCAACTTCTGCTCGGTGGAAAACAGGGTTTGGCACATCCGCAATCGTGGTGGTCGCTGCGGCATGCGCTTGCACGATGTAGGTGTCGGCGCCGTCTTCGCCGTAGAGCCAGTCATCACCCGAGCCGCTGAGCAGATAGTCGGCGCCCTCGGAGCCGAGCAAGGTATCGTCACCTGCCCCGGCGGATAAAAACGCGCCCGGTGTTCGGTCGCCGACAGTGCCGTAGTCAAGTGGGGAGCCTGCATAAGCGACGATCAGATCGTCTCCCGCGCCGCCGTGGAAAACGTTTTCCACTTCGACGTTGACTCGCCCGCCGGCATCGTTGCCATGGACGATTTTGCGTTTGATCGTTTCAGTTGTGACATCCCAGCGAAACGCCTTGGGCACTGTTGCCCCCGAACCGAAGCTTGCCGCCGGATAGACGTACCAGCCTTCAAGCGCGCCGGATTCCTTTCGGTCTTCAACCAATACGTCGCCCGTATTGAAGGAAAACCCGTTGGCCGAGCCGGATCGATAATAGCGAGGCGCCTGAGCTGAGGAAGGCATTGCTCCCTCGGCTTTCACCTGCTTATTTTCGATACGGTTTGTGGTTGTCGACTGCCTTTCGCTGACCACGGCGTGCCCTGCATCAACCTTCATCCATGGCGGCGTTTCAGACAGTGTTCCCGCTTCGACGCTGCCATCGATCAGCTCGGTGTGAGTGGTGTAACCGGTGTCGCTGGTGGTGACATGACTGCGCACCCAGACGCCTTGCTCATTCAAGGTAAAACCTGTGGCGTGTCTGCGGGCAGAGCGTTTTGACTGGATTTGCGCGAGGAACTCATCGGTCCAGTTGACCGCTTGAACAGACGCCACCGGGCCTTGCGCCGCAGCGGTGACATCGTCTGGCTTAACCGGATCCGCAACTTTGCTTTCAGGGGTTGCCGGGGCGGTGACAGGTTCTGGTACGGGTGATTCGGCCGTCTCTATCGGTGGCAATGTTTTGCGCAGGACATCTGCGTAATCAAGTACCACGCCGTCGCTGAAATTGAATGTGGAATCCTTCCACCGCTCGTGATTCTTGATGAGTATCGCGTCGCCCGTGCCATTGGCCAGTCGCAACACCGTGCCGACGGTAGCGTCGATAACGTCGGCCTTCAGACTTTGCGCGCAAAACCCTGCACCGAACCTGATGATGTTGCGGCCGCCGGCATCGGTGACGATATCCAGGCCGTCGCCAGCGCCGAAATAGTAGATGTCGGCGCCATCCATGCCATCCAGCACGTCAGCACCGGGACCGCCATCAAACACGTTGTCACCGGAATCACCGCGAAGGTAGTCCGTCCCTTCCCCGCCCAGCAGGGTGTCGTTGCCACCACCTCCGAGCAGCGTGTCGTTACCTGAGCCACCGTGCAGATAATCGGCATTGTGCTCGGCCTCAGCGCTGTTTTCGTAATCGCCGGCAAGGATGTCGTCACCCGCGCCGCCGTACAGCGTGTCGGCACCGAAACCACCCTGTAACGTATCGTTTCCTTCGCCGCCCTGAAGCACGTCATTGTTGCTTCCGCCCGGTTGCAGGTCAGATACGTCGCCATCGAGAAAATCCGCCCCTGCGCCACCCGCCAGCGTATCTGCGCCGCCCATGCCGCGCAGGGTGTCATCCCCCGCGCCACCATCGAGAAAGTCGTTGCCGTGATAGCGAACCGGATGCTCAGAGTTATCGCCAATCAGATCGTCATGGCCTTCGCCGCCGAAGAGCAAATCATCGCCACCGCCGCCCCAGAGCGTGTCATCGCCGGAGCCACCGTCCAGCAGATCATCGCCAAAAAAATGCGCGGCATCGCCTTCGACGCCGTCCAGTACGCCGTCATCACCCTGCAAAATGTCGTTGCCAGGGCCGCCATACAAAGCGTCGCTGCCACCGTTACCGCCGAGTGAATCATCACCACTGCCGCCGTCCAGCACATCGTTGCCATGGTGTCTGCTGGGCAGGCCACCGCCCCAATCGAGGTTGTCACCAAGCATCACGTCGTTGCCGCTGCCACCGGCCAGGGTGTCGTTACCTTGATCGCCTTTGAGAAAATCGTCGTCAGCGCCGCCGTCAAGCAGGTCCTCACCCCAGCCGCCGTTGATAATGTCCTTGCCGCCCTGCCCATACAGCACGTCACTACCGCCCTCGGGCGCACTGTTTATCGAGGCCTTTGAATAGACCGCTCGGTGACTGGTCACACCGCGAGCAATCGTGACGGCAGCGCGCTTGACCGACCAACCTTGTTCCAGCGCGCCGGTGGTTTCGTCTCCGGATAACACATCGTCACCAGCACCGCCGATCAAGGTATCCCGGTCATTGCCACCGAGCAGAACGTCTCGCGATGCCGTACCGATAAGCAAATCGTCACCTTGTCCGCCGTCGAGCCAGTCTCCGCGATTTGCCTTGCCTTTGGCGTCACCGTCGGCCATGGCCTTTTCGATTGTCGTCTGCTTGTCGCCGAATAACCGATCGTCTCCAGCCTTGCCGAACAATCGATCAGAACCACCCAGGCCGAGAATGACGTCGTCTGCGGCGGAACCGTACAGTACGTCGGCCTTGTTGCGCTGTTTGACCTTGGGCAGCAGCACCACGTTGCCCAGCTCATCAAAGGAGGGCTGATCGCCGGGGGCAGTGGGATCGGCGTCTTTGGCTTTCCAGTCGCCCTGAAGCGTCAAATCCGCAGCAGTGAGCGGCTGCCCCTCATATTCAGGGAGGCGAATACCAAGCATCCCGGGCTGAAAGTTCTTGATGACCACCAGATCGCCCTCGCCATATTTGATGTTGAGGGTGTGTTCAACAAGCGTCAGGGTGATTGACCGATCCTCGGTAGACCAGATATTGCTCAGAGGCGCGCAGCATTTGAGTTGGGGAATCGGCGCGCCGTTGATCCACAGTTGCCCATCGGCGTTGGCATCAAGAATCTCGTCGATGCCATCGCCGCTGGCGAATTCATAACGGTCGTTGCCTTCGCCCCCAATCAAAGAATCGTTCCCCTTTCCTCCGAGCAGAACATCGTCACCGGCCATCCCGTACAACTCATCATTGCCGTCACCTCCGGTTAGCGAGTCGTTACCGCGACCACCTTCAATGACATCGTGACCGGCCATCCCATGGATCGAATCATTGCCCTCGCCGCCATACAGATGATCGGCATTGGCGCCACCAGCGAAAGATCGCCCGCCGTCATCACCGAACATGGCCAACGGGTTCAGCACTCCGGTGGTCATCGGCACCTGTTTGCCGGAGGCGAGATCGGAGTAGGAAAACTGCTGCAGCGAGTGTTCTCCAAACGAGCCTTGGGTTCGGGCAATCAAACGGGCGAGCATCTGCGCACGATCCGCCAGCCACTGCGCGGTGATAAAGCCTTCGCCAGTGTGCGGATCGTAAAGCTCGAGGTTGCGGTCGGGATAACCGTCGGCTCGTTCTATGACGACTTCACTGAGTTGCTGCAAAGAGTTGCGCAACGCCAGACCGCGCGGCGTCGCCTCGCCTGCCAGTTTCGCCCATGCATTGGCATTGCCGAACTCGCCTATTGTCCGGGTGACGATGTTTTGCGACTGCTCTGGGGAGAATGCCGAGAAGAAGGCGTAAGCGTTGCTGGAGAAGGTGTCGTTGGTGGTGGGTATGGCAGCAGAATCGCCGTCGTAAGTGCGCTTGAACATGTCGAGAAATTCGTTCTGGCCGTAGCGCAAGATCAGCTCGACCACGGCGGCAACAGGCGTGCCTTTGACTACATGCTGAATCAGCGGATTCACACTGCCACTGGCCAGCGCGATGTTGATTTGCTCGGGTACGACCGATAGCAGACTTTGCAGTGGATTGATGCCGAAATTGCTGATCGCCGCTTGCAGGCCGACGCTGTAGGCGTCGATGGCGAAGAGAATGTTTTTATAGTCGTCGAGCCGGTTGGGCTTTGCCTGAGTGGGTGGGCCGCCATCTTCCGCATCCGGGTCGCCCGCAGAGATCAGTCTCCACGTTTCATAGGGAGGTTTACCGCCCAACAGGCTGAATCCGACCGTTCCAGACCAACCGGAGTTACGTTTCACGGCGGTGTCGTCCTCCCCGCAAACCTCCTTGAACAGGGCCTCGCCAATCGCGCTGGCGTCGATTTCTGCGATCTGGCTGATTGACGGAACAGTCCAGGGTGCCAGTTGACCGGCAAGGGATCCGTTGATCAGGGTATTGATGAAGTTGACGGCAACCTGGTTGGATGAAAGCTGCATCAGGTCTTCACTGAAAATTGTATTCAGTCTGAGTTCACCCTGGCGGGAGGTGTAACCACGAATCAGGGCAGAGTAGGCACCGTTTCCACCGTTGGCATCAATGGCCACGGCAAGCCAGAGTCTGGCGCTTTTCAGCACCTCTCCAGCCTCTTTGTCGACAGCTACAACGTCAGAAACTTTCTCACCAATAATGTCGAATAGCTTTTGGTACAGGGGTGCGCAGCTTGCCCCTGCTAATTTCAGTGCATCGTACTGAAGTTGTTTTGAGCGCAGCCTCATTCCTTTGCAAATATTTGCTGCGTTGAAAATCTCTGATTTTTCCATATCGCTGAATACATAACTCATTGTTACTTCCTTGTAATAACAGAGCGTGAAAGATAGTCACTGAGATATTTGAGCATCTCAGGTGCTTCGCGTAATGACGCTAATCCGAGACCTACGCTACCGTGCCCCCCGGAAAAGTCGAAGTTATCCAGATTGATATTGCAGAAGAAATTCAGTTTGCCGAAATCAAGATTTTCCAATTCAGCTCTGCTGAACCTTGCCAGTTTCTCGTCAGTCAGTTTTTCCTCCGCCGCCGGGCGAATCAAGCCGTCACAGTTGATCAACCGAGGGGTTCCATCTCGCCGCGGCCAGCCAGTAATGACAAACGTTCTAACCGAGTCTTCATTCTTGAAATGCGGCGGAGGTGCATCCAGCCAAATCTCCAGCCCCGGATAATTCTTTAGTTTCACAATCAACTCATCCGGCCAGTTGACGTGTCGATAACCCCGCTCATGGGGCTCGGTAGTTTCCTTTCTGGTAAAAAGCCCGGCGTTCAATTTATAGAGCCGCCAGCTTTCGGGGATCGGTTCCAGGCGCTGATTCTGGTACCGGTGCAGCCCCGTCCCGGTCCACCAGAAAAGCCCCTTCAGAGCAATCGCCAGACACGCTTTCTTGTTCACCATCTCAGGCATGCCAACGTAAAACTCAGGGACTAGCGTCTTATCTATATAGGCGCCGCCTAATATCGGCACTTGCTTCATGCTCGCCAGCTTGTTTTGGCAAGCTTTCTCGTTTGCCTGGTGAATAGCCGCCGACTCGGCAGATTGTTCTTTGCGAATATAAAATTCCGCTACGCAATAACAGACATAAAAGAACAATCCATACTTCAATAACCTTTTAAACCACTTGATCGTCTGCTTACGCGACTTCCTGGACATTCAAACCTCCCGCTCAAACTGCGGAACGGTTGGTACGTCGTTATGCCCGGATATCGCGCTTGCAAAAACCTCAAAATATTGGCTCACGCCCGATTCCACACTGAACCGACCTGCCGTCAACTTCGCGGCGCTGGCAAGACCATCGTACTCACCTGCCGACTTCAAAACCTTGCTTACACTTCTGGCAATTCCTTGATGGTCGAAGAAATCCACCAACATGCCATTAGCCCCATCGACAATGACTTCCCTTACCGGAGCCGTATCCGACGCAACAACCACACAACCAGACGCCATCGCCTCCAGTAACGACCACGACAAGACAAACGGATACGTCAAATAAACATGGACTTTGGAACATGCGAGAACCGCGCGGTAAGTCTGGTAAGGAAGTTTCCCTGTGAAATGCACTCTGGAGTGATCGAAACTGACCTCCGCCTCCATCCTGCTGCGCCAATCCGGGTACCCGACCGGCTTACTCCCATAACTGACACCATCACCGCCAACCACGATGATCTGCACATCGGGGCACTCAGCCTGAACAAGCGGGATCGCTCGCATGAAACTGTGAAAGCCGCGATAAGGCTCAAGGTTTCTGGCGACATAGGTAACGATCGGCTGTCCGGCTCTCAGTTCGACCCCATTAGGCAATCTGACTGCCCCGACCTTGGCCAGGTCAGAAGTTTGAACTACACCCTCGTGAATGACCCGAATAGCCGACCGGTAAGCGGCCGGAAACAGGCTGCGCTGCCATTGGGTAGGCGCGATTGCGATATCACATTGTTCAAGATTCAACAGATGCAGCGAGTTGAGCACTCGCAGCCGTGACGACTCTCTTGCGGCTCGCCGGAATTCGGGGTCGAACCCGCAATCGGCGCCCTGCGCTCGATAGTAATACTCGCAATAGTGAATCAGCGGCGTATCGGCATAGACATCCTTGGCAAACAGCGTCTCTCCCCATCCGGGATGAGCAAGGATGACATCTGGCTGATAACCCGAACGTTTCAGCCTGCCCAGGATTTCAAAAACCTTGTGCCCGTCAATCACTGCTTGTTCGTAGCGGATCAGATAGGGGTGAATATTGCCGGGCGCTCGGCTGGTCGCTCGATATCGATGGATTTGCACACCGGCGACGCCCGGTGCCGTGTCCCGGCCTATCGCCACAACCTCATCACCGCGCTCCAGCGCTGCCAGCACCACATGACGGAACTGACCGGGAAAATTTTGATGAATAACCAGTAGCTTCATAGCGCTGAACGTCCATTTTTCGCCGCTATCGAGCTGAGGATTGCTCGCCTCGTTCGGCATCCATGAACGCTAACAAACACCATGAAATGAAACTGTAGGACGCTTCCGGGATTGCCTTGGGAGATGGCCCACGGAAGGACTTTTCGACGGGCAAAAAAAAGCGGCGCATCGTGCGCCGCTTTTTTATTTGCGGTCAGTTACCAGCGGTTGCCACGGCCATTGTAGTCACGACGACCGCTGTGGCGATCGTAGTTGCCGCGACCGCGGTGGTCATTGTCCCAACCGCCGCGACGGTGGCCGTCCCAGCGTCCGCGATCATTGCCGTGCCAGCGACGGCTTTCGTAATGACGCGGGGCCGGTTGATAGTGCCGAGGCGCCTGGTAATAACGCGGTTGCTGGTAGTACCGCGGCGCTGGCTGGTAGTAGCGCGGCTGAGTGTAATAAGTGCCGCCGCTGCGGTAATAGGAGCCGCCACCGCTGTAATAGGCCGGTGCGGGTGATGTGTAGACCTCTGACCTGTAATAGCTGTCTCCATAGGAATAAGGAACGCATCCGCCAAGGGAAAAAAGCATCACGGCAAGCAGTACGATTCGGCGATACATGGCGGCCTCCTGGACCGCGGGTTGGCCACACCAGCGACGCTGGCAGGCGACCGTCAGCAATTGCGTGACTGTCGAAGAATCAGACAGCGGTTTCGGAATCTGGTGCGTTTCTGCAACAAGTTGAAACAAGTGATCATGAAATCTTGTTAATCCGCAAATCAACCCCCCGTGAACCCTGAACACGCTGCATGACGGTGCAACCACGCACCACCACGATGCGCTATCGATCGCCCCGCTCACCTCGGCAATCCAGCAGATCCCCGCCGCAGAGGCCTCGGCGCGACTTGGCACGCCTCTCGCTTTAGCAAACCCGTGCAGGAGTCATCACAGGTTCGCGGCACCACAATTTGCAATGGCTGACTAGGGTTCCGGCTCGCAATCGCGAGTGGCTGGTCCGAGAGTTGGCGACCTCCAGTTGAGGTTACACGGCGGGACAAAAGCCCGGGAGACAAGCCACCGTTCGCGGTGCCGCGTTGCCTTCCTGTCCGCCCTCGATCAACTGGAGAATCCGCAATGATCCGACTACGTTTCCCCGCCCTGCTCGCCGCCGCCTTCGCCGCGCTTATCAGCACGCAATCTTCCGCCGCCCAGAAAGACCACTTCGGCGTGTGCTGGACGATCTACGCCGGCTGGATGCCATGGGAATACGCCGGCAGCCAGGGCATCGTCGACAAATGGGCGAAGAAATACGGAATCAAGATCGACGTCGTGCAACTCAACGACTACGTCGAATCGATCAACCAGTACACCGCCGGCCAGTTCGACGGCTGCACCATGACCAACATGGATGCGCTGACCATTCCCGCTGCCGGCGGCGTTGACAGCACCGCGTTGATCGTCAGCGATTTCTCCAATGGCAACGATGGCATCGTGCTCAAAGGCGAAGGTAAAAAAGTCGCCGACCTCAAGGGCATGGACGTCAATCTGGTCGAGCTGTCGGTCTCCCATTACCTGCTGGCTCGCGCGCTGGACTCGGTGGACCTGACCGAGAAAGACCTGAAGGTGGTCAACACCTCCGACGCCGACATTGCCGCCGCATTCAACACCGACGACGTCAACGCCGTGACCACCTGGAACCCGATGCTCTCGGATATCAAGGCCAAACCCGGCGTCACCGAAGTGTTCAATTCCAGCCAGATTCCCGGCGAGATCATGGACATGATGGTGGTCAACAGCGCCACCCTCAAAGACAACCCGGCCCTGGGCAAAGCGCTGACCGGGGCGTGGTTCGAAGTGGTCGCTTTGATGAACGCGAAAACCGCCGCGAGCAAAGCTGCGCTGGAACACATGGCCAAGGCCTCGGGTACTGATCTCGCCGGCTTCCAGGCGCAACTGGACACCACAAAACTGTTCGCCACGCCGAGCGAAGCGCTGAATTTCGCCACCAGCAAACAACTGCCGGACACCATGCGCAAGGTCGCGGAATTCTCCTTCGAGCATGGTCTGCTCGGCGAAGGCGCGAAGGACCCGAGCGCGGTCGGCATGTCTTTCGCCAACGGCGTGACCAGCGGCGACACCGCCAATCTCAAGCTGCGTTTCGATCCGACCTACGTGCAGATGGCCGCCGACGCCAAGCTGTAAGCCACGGAGGATTTGGCCATGCGCCTGATCAATCGCCACCCTGATCGCCCGAGCCGCCTGTTGCTGGTGATCCTGCCGTTCGCGCTGGTGCTGTTCGCCTACTTCACAGGCTCGGCCGAGCGCCTGGCGGACAACCCCAACGACAAACTGCTGCCCAGCGCCGTGCAGATGAGCGACGCGGTAAAACGCCTGGCCTTCAACGCCGACAGCCGCACCGGTGAATATCTGTTGTGGCAAGACACTGCGTCGAGTCTGCGCCGTTTGGCCATCGGCCTCGGCATCGCGGCGCTGGCGGGTCTTTGCCTCGGTATAGCGGCGGGCACGCTGCCGCTGTTCGGCGCGCCGTTGTCGCCGTTGCTGACCGTGCTGTCGATGGTGCCGCCGCTGGCGATCCTGCCGATTCTGTTCATCGTTTTCGGCCTGGGCGAGTTGTCGAAAGTCATGCTGATCGTGATTGGCATCACCCCGGCGCTGGCCCGGGATCTGGAACAGCGTGCCCGTGACATTCCGGTCGAACTGCTGATCAAGGCGCAGACCCTCGGCGCCTCGACCTGGACGCTGATGCTGCGCGTGGTATTGCCGCAGTTGTTGCCGCGCTTGCTGATCTCGCTGCGCTTGATGCTCGGTTCGGCGTGGCTGTTCCTGATTGCCGCCGAAGCGATCGCCTCCACTGATGGCCTCGGCTACCGGATCTTTCTGGTGCGGCGCTACCTGGCGATGGATGTGATCCTGCCCTACGTAGTGTGGATCACCCTGCTCGCCTGGCTGATGGACTGGGGCTTGAAACAGCTGACCCAGCGCGCTTTCCCTTGGTACGAGGGTGCGGCGAAATGAGCTTCATCACAGTAAAAAACGTCTGGCAGCAGTACGCCGATCAAGTGGTTCTGGAAGGCTTCAACCTGAGCGTCAACGAAGGCGAGTTCTGCACCTTGGTCGGCGCCTCCGGTTGCGGCAAATCGACCTTCCTGCGCCTGCTGCTCGGCCAGGAAAGCGCCAGTCGCGGGGAGATTCTGCTCGACGGCCAGCCCTTGGCCGGCGAACCGGATGCCAGCCGTGGCGTGGTCTTTCAACGCTACTCGGTGTTCCCGCATCTGAGCGTGCTCGACAACGTCGCCCTCGGTCTCGAATTGCCGCGCGCGCCCTTGCTTGGCCGGCTGTTCGGCAACGCCAAACGCGAGGCCCGCGAACAGGCTGCAGCACTGCTGAGCAAAGTCGGCCTCGGCCATGCGCTGGACAAGTACCCGGCACAGCTGTCCGGCGGTATGCAGCAACGCTTGGCCATCGCCCAGGCGCTGATCATGAAGCCGCGCGTGTTGCTGCTCGACGAGCCCTTCGGCGCGCTCGATCCGGGCATTCGCAAAGACATGCACGCGCTGCTGCTGGAGCTGTGGCGCGAGACGCAACTGACGGTGTTCATGGTCACCCACGACCTGTCGGAAGGCTTCAGCCTCGGCACGCGCCTGCTGGTGTTCGACAAGGTGCGCCTCGACCCGCACGCCCCCGGCGCCTATGGCGCACGCATCACCTACGACATCCCGTTGAACAGCGACCGCCGCGCCCAGCGCGCCGCCGTCGAGGCCCTGCCGCTGCCGCTGGCGGGCACCCTTCGCACTGCTTGAGAGGACTGCTCCAATGACTGATTCATTCCAACTCTTCCCACCCTTCGCTGAAGAACTGCTGCCGGGCGGCGGCCACCGTTCGTTCGTGCTCAAGCGCGGCCAGTTACTGCGCCTGACCGACCTGCGCGGCGGCGCCAATGTCAGCCTGACCTTGCTCAATGCCCATGAAAAAACCGAGCGACTGAACCTGCCCGACAGCCTCAAATGCCAACACACCGCCAAGCTCACTGCCGGCCACTGCCTGTACTCGGACATGGGCCGCGTACTCGCCGCGATCACCGCCGACACCTGCGGCTGGAGCGACAGCCTCGGCGGCGTGCTGTGCGCGCAAGAAGTCGCCGAAAAATACGGTCAGGGCCGCTACCAGGAACTGCGCAACGGCTTCTTTCGCAATGGCACCGACAACCTGCTGGTGGAGCTCGGCAAGTGGGGCCTGGGCCTGTCCGACCTGCTGATGACCCTCAATCTGTTCAGCCGCGTGAACGTCGATGAGGCCGGGCGTTTCCACTTCGTCGAAGGCAACTCGAAGGCCGGTGACTACATCGAGTTGTATGCGCCGATGGACACCCTGGTGGTGCTCACCGCCCTGCAACATCCGATGGACCCGTCACCCGAATACGCTCCGAAACCCTTGAAGCTGAGCTGGATGAACGCCGACGCCAGCGTCGCCGAACACTGCCGCACTTCGCGCCCGGAAAACGAGCGCGGCTTTATCAACACCGACCGTTTGTTCGCCTGAGGATCGCTGCCATGTCACTCGCAATCGCCACTTCGCACAAGCAAGCCGACAGCGCGATCTACCGCGCGACCATTCCCGCCGGCGAGCCCTGGCTGATGGAAGTCAAGGCCGGGCAGACCCTGCGCATCCTCGATCTGGAAGGCAATCAGGCCGTCGACACCTTGTTCTACAGCCTCGCCAACCCCAAGGAACGCTACGACGTGCAACGCACCTTGCGTAGGCAGAACAGCGTCTACCTGAGCACCGGCAGCGTGCTGTATTCCAACCTCGGCCAGCCGATGCTGACCATCGTTGCCGACACTTGCGGGCGCCACGACACCCTCGGCGGCGCCTGCGCGCAAGAGAGCAACACCGTGCGCTACGCCCTGGAAAAACGCTACATGCACAGCTGCCGCGACAACTACCTGCGCGCCTGCGCCCACGACGGCCGATTGAGCAAGAGCGACATCGGGCCGAACATCAATTTCTTCATGAACGTGCCAGTGACGGCGGATGGCGGGCTGACCTTCGAGGACGGTATTTCCGCGCCGGGCAAGTACGTTGATTTGCGCGCGGAGATGGACGTCATCGTGCTGATTTCCAACTGCCCGCAGTTGAACAACCCGTGCAATGCCTACAACCCGACCCCGGCGGAGTTGCTCGTATGGAACTGACCATCAGCCGTTTACGCCGTTGGCTTTTTGCCCTGTGCCAGGCGCGTTCCGGGCAGTGCCTGAAACCTTCAAGGCACTGATAGTCCTGTGGGAGCTGGCTTGCCAGCGATTGCGATGTTTCAGTCACCAACAATGTTGGATGTGCCGACCTCATCGCTGGCAAGCCAGCTCCCACAGGAGTTTGCGGTGAGTTTGAGTGATGTTTTTTCCATCCGGGACGGCCCGGATGTCTGTCGAAAAACAGCGGGACGGCCCGCTCCCCCTTCAGGGGTTATGCCATGTTCGAAAAAATCCTGATCGCCAACCGTGGCGCGATTGCCTGTCGCCTCCTGCGCACGATCAACGTGCTGAAGGCCCAAGGCGTCGCCGTGTATTCAGAAGCCGATGCTGCCAGCCTGCACATCTCCCAGGCCGCTGAAGCGTACAGCCTCGGCGAAGGCGCGGCGTCCGCGACCTATCTGGCCGTCGATAAAATCCTCGCTATCGCCAAACAAAGCGGCGCCACGGCGATTCATCCCGGCTACGGATTTCTCTCGGAAAACGCAGCGTTCGCCGAAGCCTGCGAAGCGCAGGGCATCGCCTTCATCGGGCCGACGCCGGAGCAATTGCGGGTGTTCGGCCTCAAGCACACTGCTCGCGCCTTGGCCAAACAGCACGGCGTACCCATGCTCGAAGGCACCGACCTGCTCGACAGCCTCGATTGCGCGCTGAGCGCCGCCGAACAGGTCGGCTACCCGGTGATGCTGAAAAGCACCGCTGGCGGTGGTGGCATCGGCATGCGCGTGTGCCGCAGCGCCAGTGAATTGAGCGAATCATTCGAAGCGGTGAAACGCCTCGGTCAGAACAACTTCAGCGACGCCGGGGTGTTCATCGAGAAGTACATCGAACGCGCGCGGCATCTGGAAGTGCAGGTGTTCGGCGACGGCTGCGGTGACGTCATCGCTCTCGGCGTGCGCGACTGCTCGGTGCAGCGGCGCAACCAGAAAGTCCTCGAAGAAACCCCGGCGCCAAACCTGCCAGAAGGCATGGCCGATGAGCTGTGCGCAGCGGCGATCAAACTGGCGCAAGCGGTGAATTACCGCAGCGCCGGCACCGTCGAATTCGTCTTCGACAGCGAGGCTCAGCGCTTCTATTTTCTCGAAGTGAACACGCGCTTGCAGGTCGAGCACGGCGTCACCGAGCAGGTGTGGGACGTAGATCTGGTGCGCTGGATGATCGAGCTGGCCGCCGGTGATCTGCCGCCGCTGAACGAGTTGTATCAAGGCCTGGAACCGCAGGGCCATGCGATTCAGGCACGTCTGTACGCGGAAGATCCGGGGCGTGATTTCCAGCCGAGCCCGGGCCTGCTGACCGCTGTGCAGTTTCCGCCAGCCAACGGCGTTGAGTTGCGTATCGACACCTGGGTCGAGGCCGGCGTGGAAATCCCGCCGTATTTCGATCCGATGATCGCCAAGCTCATCGCGTGGGCGCCGAGTCGCGAACAGGCTCGCGCCGAACTCCATCAGGCACTGGGCGATAGCGTGCTGTATGGCGTGGAAACCAACCGCGATTACCTGCGCCAGATTCTGCTCGATGCTCCATTCGCCAGCGGTCAGCCGTGGACCCGTTGTCTGGAAAATCTGCTGTATCACGCCAACACCTTCGAAGTGCTCAGCGCCGGCACGCAGACCAGCGTGCAGGACTATCCCGGCCGCCTCGGCTATTGGGCCGTCGGCGTGCCTCCGTCGGGGCCGATGGACAGCCGAGCGCTGCGCCTGGGCAATCGTCTGCTCGGCAATGAACAAGGCGCCGCCGCACTGGAAATCACCATGAGCGGGCCGATCCTGCGCTTCAATTGTGACGCGGTGGTCGCGGTGACCGGCGCGCCGATTGCCTTGAGCCTTGACGCTGAACCGATGCCAATGAACACCGCGCTGCTCATCCCGGCCGGCGCGACATTGCAACTGGGCAGCATCAGCGGCGCCGGCGCGCGCAGTTATCTGTGCCTGCGCGGCGGCGTGCAGGTGCCGGATTATCTGGGCAGCAAAAGTACCTTCACCCTCGGCCAGTTCGGCGGGCATGGCGGACGGGCGTTAAGGGCCGGTGACGTGTTGCATGTGCCGGCATTGGCCGACCACAGCGCCGGCCAACAACTGGCCGAACAGCACATCACCGCGCTGCCGAGCGTGCGCCAGATCCGGGTGATCTACGGTCCGCACGGCGCACCGGAATACTTCAGCGAAAACTACATCGCCACGTTCTTCGCGACCCAGTGGGAAGTGCATTTCAACTCCAGCCGCACCGGCGTGCGCCTGATCGGACCGAAACCTGAGTGGGTGCGAGAGGATGGCGGTGAAGCGGGTCTGCACCCGTCGAACATCCATGACAATCCGTATGCGATTGGTGCGGTGGATTTCACCGGGGACATGCCGGTGATCCTCGGCCCGGATGGCCCGAGTCTGGGTGGGTTTGTCTGCCCGGTGACGGTGATCGAGGCGGATCTGTGGCAACTGGGGCAGCTCAAGGCGGGCGATAAAATTCAGTTCATTCCCGTCGACCTCAAGACCGCCCGCGATCTCGCCCTGAAATGGGATGCTCCCTGTGGGAGCGAGCTTGCCAGCGATGGTGCCCGATCTGACACCGCATCAACTTCATCGCTGGCAAGCCAGCTCCCACAAGGGATTGTGTCGCCTGTGGTTCTTGAGTTGGGTCAGGGGGATCGGCGGCTTGTCGGGCGGGTTTCTGGCGACACTCATTTACTGCTGGAAATCGGCGCGCCGGAGCTCGATCTGGTCCTGCGCTTCCGCGCCCACGCGCTGATGCAGGCGCTGGAAAGCCAAGCCCTGCATGGCGTGATCGACCTCACCCCGGGCATTCGCTCGCTGCAAGTGCACTACCAGCCGGAGCAACTGCCGCTGGCCGATCTGCTCGGCATCATCGCCGGCGAATGGGACGCGGTGTGCGCCGCCAAGGACTTGCAGGTGCCTTCGCGCATCGTGCACTTGCCGCTGTCGTGGGACGACCCGGCCTGTCAGTTGGCGATCGAGAAATACATGACCACCGTGCGCAAGGACGCGCCGTGGTGCCCGAGCAATCTGGAGTTCATCCGGCGCATCAACGACCTGCCCAACCTCGACGAAGTGCAGCGCACGGTGTTCGATGCGAGCTATCTGGTGATGGGCCTTGGCGACGTCTATCTCGGCGCGCCGGTGGCCACGCCGCTCGACCCGCGTCATCGTCTGGTGACCACCAAGTACAACCCGGCGCGTACCTGGACCGCCGAGAACTCGGTCGGCATCGGCGGCGCCTACATGTGCGTGTATGGCATGGAAGGCCCGGGCGGTTATCAGTTTGTCGGGCGCACTCTGCAGATGTGGAATCGCTATCGCGAAGTCGCCGCGTTCGATGGCAAACCGTGGCTGCTGCGCTTCTTCGATCAGATCCGTTTCTACCCGGTCAGCGCTGAAGAACTGCTGCGCATCCGCCGCGATTTCCCGCTGGGGCGCTTCGATCTGAACATCGAACACAGCCAACTCAACCTCGCCGACTATCAGGCATTTCTCAGTCAGCAAGCCGAGGGCATCAGCGCCTTCCGTGCGCAGCAACAGGGCGCGTTCAAAGCTGAACGCGAGCGCTGGATCGCCAGCGGCCAGGCGCATTTCGACAGCGAAGAAGCCGTGCCTGACGCCAGCGAAGAAGCTCCACTGCAAAGCGGTGAACACAGCGTCGACAGCCACATCGCCGGCAATCTCTGGCAGGTGCAGGTCGAGGCCGGCCAGCGTGTCGCGGCGGGCGACGTGCTGGTGATTCTCGAGTCGATGAAGATGGAAATCCCTGTGCTCGCGCCGCTGGCCGGTGTCGTGCGAGAGATCCGCGTGCAACCCGGTTCGGCGGTGCGTGCCGGACAACGGGTGGTGGTGCTGGAACTCGACTGAAGCCATTTCTGAAAAGGATCAACCGATGAATCTGCAACTCGATGCACTACGCCAGGCCTATCGCAATGGCGATACCACACCGCGCCAACTGCTGCTGCAATTGCGCGAAAAAGCCGCTGCGCTGAACCCCGACTATCACCTGTTCATCCACTTGCTCAGCGTCGATGAACTGGAGCCATACCTCGCCGCCCTCGACGGTCGTGACCTCGACAGTCTGCCGCTGTATGGCGTGCCGTTCGCGATCAAGGACAACATCGATCTGGCCGGCATTCCCACCACAGCCGCGTGCCCGGCGTTTGCCTATGTGCCGCAGCAGTCGGCGACCATCGTCGAGCAGCTATTGGCGCTGGGGGCGATACCGCTGGGCAAGACCAATCTTGATCAGTTTGCCACAGGCCTCAATGGCAGCCGCTCGCCCTACGGCGCGTGCCCGAACAGTGTGCTGGCGGAGTATCCGTCCGGCGGTTCCAGCGCCGGCTCGTCGCTGGCGGTAGCGTTGGGCGTGGCGAGTTTTGCCTTGGGCACCGACACCGCCGGTTCCGGGCGAGTGCCGGCGGCGCTGAACAATCTGGTTGGCTTGAAGGCGAGCAAAGGCCTGATCTCCACCGCCGGCGTGCTGCCGGCGTGCCGCACGCTGGACTGCGTAACCACCTTCACCGCCACTGCTCGCGAGGCCAGTCAGTTGCTGGCGTTGACGGCCAGACACGATCCTCGCGATGAATACAGCCGAGGCAATCCGGCATGGAACGACGGCTCGGCATTTGGCGCGCCACGGCCGTTTCGCTTCGGCGTGCCACGGGCGCAGGACCTTGAATTTTTCGGCTGCAACGAGGGGCCACAGTTGTTCGCAGCAGCCATCGAACGGCTCAAGGCTTTGGGAGGCGAGGCAGTCGAATTGGATCTGTCGCCGTTTCTCGAAGCAGCGCGTCTGCTCTACGACGGGCCGTGGGTCGCCGAGCGTTACAGCGTCGCCGGTGAGCTGCTGGAGCAGAATCCCGAAGCGGTGCTGCCAGTGATCCGTGCGGTGCTGGCCAAGGCTCCGGCAGTGACTGGCGTGCAGACCTTCCGCGCGCAATATCGATTGCAGGCGCTGAAGGCCCTCTGCGACGAGGCCCTGGAAAATCTCGACTGCGTGCTGACACCGACCATCGGCCGTCCGGTGACCCTGGCCGAGCTTGAGGCCGAGCCGGTGCTGCGCAATTCCGAACTCGGTTATTACACCAACTTCATGAACCTGCTCGACTACGCCGCCGTCGCCGTGCCGACCGCGTTCATGGGCAACGGTTTGCCGTGGGGCGTGACGTTGTTCGGGCGGGTGTTTACCGATCAGTATCTGTTGAGCGTGGCCGATGCCTTGCAGCGCCAGCAGGACAGCGCCCTGCCAGTTCCGGCAAACCCTGCGCGCAATGGCCGCGCTCGATTGGTGGTGTGTGGCGCGCACCTGCAAGGGCTGGCGTTGAACTGGCAACTGACCCAGCGTGGCGGGCGCTTGCTGGAAACCACGTTCAGTTCGCCGGACTATCGACTGCACGCCCTCGCCGGCGGCCCGCCATTGCGGCCGGGGATGGTGCGGGTCAAGGACGCCGGCGTGGCGATTGCCGTGGAGGTCTGGGAATTGCCGAGCAGCGAGCTGGGCTCGTTTCTCACCGGGATTCCGGCGCCGCTCGGGTTGGGCAAGGTGCAATTGGCGGATGGGCGCTGGGAGAGCGGGTTTATCTGCGAGCCGTATGGCCTGGAGGGTGCGGTGGATATCAGTCATTTGGGGGGATGGCGGGCATACCTCAAAACCCTGGCCTGAATCTGTCGACCTGTGGGAGCGAGCCTGCTCGCGAATGCGGTATGTCATTCAACATTGATGTGGCTGACCCACCGCTTTCGCGAGCAGGCTCGCTCCCACAGGTTCTGGCGCACCACCCCCGAATAAAGGAACGACCATTCACGCCGCACAGGGAGCAGTTATTTGCGCGCAGTGCCACTAGAATGCATCCCATCGGGCCACTGCCAACGGATCTGCCATGCCGCTTCGTTCTCCCTTGTACTCGCAACGTTCACTGGTGCTCACCCTGGTCGCCCTGCTCGGCGCCGGGTTTCTCGCTACATCACTGTTGAGCTATTTCGCCTCCCGCGAGTCGATCCGCGACAACATCGTCAACACTGAACTGCCGCTGACTTCCGACACGGTCTATTCGGAAATCCAGAAAGATCTGGTCCGGCCGATCCTGATTTCCTCGATGATGTCCCGCGATACGTTCATGCGCGACTGGGTGGTCAACGGCGAGCAGAATCCCGAGCAGATGACCCGCTATCTCGACGAGGTCATGACCCATTACGGCGCCTACACCGCATTCTTCGTTTCCAATGCCACGCTCACCTACTACCACGCCAAAGGCGTGCTCAAGCAGGTCAAAGTCGATGAACCGCGCGACACCTGGTACTTCCGCGTGCGCGACATGCAGGACCCGTACGAGATCAACGTCGACCCGGATCTGGCCAACAAGGACAACCTGACGTTCTTCATCAACTACAAGGTCTACGACTACCACAACCGCTTCATCGGGGCGGCGGGCGTGGGCCTGACCGTGGACGCGGTGATCAAGCTGATCGACAAGTATCAACAGCGCTATCAACGCAGCGTGTACTTCGTCGACACCTTCGGCCGCCTCGTATTGACCGGTGCCGAGGGTGGCCCGGAAGGTGCGCACATCGGCCAGAGTCTTGGCGAACTGGAGAGCATGAAAAGTCTGGTCAGCCAGTTGCCCAAGCCACACAGCGGCAGCTACGAATATTCCACCCACGGCCAGGGGCATTTTCTCAACGTGCGGTTTATCCCCGAGTTGAACTGGTACCTGTTCGTCGATAAACGCGAGGACGGCGCGCTGAGCGAGATCCGCCAGTCGCTGTATCTCAACCTGCTGATTTGCCTGCTGGTGACGTTGATCGTGCTGGCCTTGCTCAATCGAGTGATCAAGCGCTTCCAGGCGAAGATTCAGGCGCACGCCACCCTCGACAGTCTCACCGAACTGCCGAATCGACGCGGCTTCGACATCCTCGCCGCGCAAGCGCTGCACGAGGCCCAACGGGAAACCAAGCCGCTGACCGCGTTGCTGCTCGACCTCGACCACTTCAAAGCCTTGAACGACACCTACGGACACATGGCCGGCGATCAGGTGTTGATCGGTTTCGCCCGCGACCTGCAAAGTTGCCTGCGCCACGCCGACATCGTCTGCCGCTGGGGCGGTGAAGAGTTCATCGTTCTGTTGAAAGACACCGACGGTGAGACCGGGCAGAAAATCGCCGAGAAGATCCGCCAGCACGTCGAACAACACGAATATGCCTACGATGGCCACACCCTGCATCTGACCGTGAGCATCGGCGCCACCACCGTGCAACGCGATGACACCTTGCACAGCCTGCTGTCGCGGGCTGATCATGCGATGTATCGCGCCAAGCAAACCGGGCGCAACCGCACCTGCATGGAAATGCCGCACTCGACCTATGCCTGATAACGACGTCAAACCCGACCACTGCCCGGCCTGCGGCGCCCGCAACGATTGCAGCCTCGCCGACCCGCGCACCGCCGACCGCGAATGCTGGTGCTATGGCGTGACCATCGAGCCGGCGGTGCTCGACGCGCTGCCGGCCGCGCTGCGCAATCAAGCCTGCCTGTGCCCGCGCTGCGCACAGGTCGAAGCGCAACTGCAAGCAGGCCGGCGGCCGATCCCGTAAGATGCGCGGCCCTTTGTTTGTTGAATCCTGACCATGCGCGTCGACCGCTTCCTCAGCAATCTGCCCCGCTACAACCGTCAGCAGGTTCGCCTGTTGCTGGTGGAAAAGCGCGTGCGGATTGACGGAAAAGTCGTCAGCGACCCGCACAGTGACGTACTGGAATTCAGCCGGGTCGAAGTTGACAATGAGGTGCTGCAAAGCGGTAAGCCGGCTCGCTATTTCATGCTGCACAAACCGCCGGGCTGCGTCAGCGCCACCCGCGATCCGCAGCATGCGACCGTGCTCGACCTGCTCGATGAACCGCACAAGGACGATCTGCACATCGCCGGGCGTCTGGATTTCAACACCACCGGGCTGATGCTGATCACCAATGACGGCACCTGGTCGCGACGCCTGACGCAGCCGCAAACCAAACTGCCGAAGGTCTATTACGTCGAAACCGAACAGGACATCGACCCGAGCTATGCGTTGAAATTTGCCGAGGGCATTTACTTCGCTTTCGAAGATCTGACCACGCAACCGGCGCAACTGGAGCTGCTCGGCCCACGCTCGGCACGGCTGAGCATCGTTGAAGGCCGCTACCATCAGGTCAAGCGCATGTTTGGGTTCTTCAACAACAAAGTCCTGCGCCTGCACCGCGAATCCATGGGCAAACTGACCCTCGATCACGCGCTAAAACCGGGCGAGTACCGCGCTTTGCGCACCGAAGAGATTCATTTGTTCTAAGCCGGCGACCGCTCAGCCGAAGTTGTCGAACAATTCGCCGAAGGCACTTGCGTGATCCTGAGTCCCCTGCTTGAATCAGGACGTCGGCCGAAATGTGACCGATGAGTCACCACATACTTCCAAGAAACTTTTTGTCGGTCGTCTGCCCTCAAGGGCTGCGCCTCAGCCGGCAATCTGCCCGCCAATAACAACACCCGTCGACCTGCCGTACCGGATCGACATGGGCCAGCAAATTTCAGGCGTATGCCTACCTGTCACAAAGCTCGTGCAATCTCGATTGCGCGCATACCCGCTTGCTTGCCAGGAGTCTTATGACATGAGGCCAGAAATCGCTGTGCTGGATATACAGGGTCAGTATCGGGTTTACACGGAGTTCTATCGCGCAGACGCCGCAGAAAAGACCATCATTCTGGTCAACGGCTCGATGGCCACGACTGCGTCGTTTGCACAGACCGTGAAAAACCTGCACCCGCAATTCAACGTGGTCTGCTATGACCAGCCCTACGCGGGCCGCTCAAAAGCCCACAACCGGCATGAGAAACATCTGACGAAGGAAGTCGAAGGGCAGATCCTGCTGGAGCTGATCGATCACTTCGCCGCCGAACACGTGCTGTCGTTCTCCTGGGGCGGCGCCGCCACCCTGGTCGCCCTCGCCCAGCAACCGCGGCGCATTGAAAAAGCCGTGATCAGCTCGTTCTCACCGGTGATCAATGCGCACATGCTCGATTACCTCGAGCGCGGCGTCGACTACCTCGGCAGCCGCGACGGCGACCGGGTCGGCCATCTGGTCAACAACACGATTGGCAAACACCTGCCGTCGCTGTTCAAGCGCTTCAACTATCGCCACGTCAGCAGCCTCGCCGAACATGAATACGGACAGATGCATTTTCATATCAACGACGTGCTGCACAGCGATCGCCAGTGCTATCTGAATGCGGCGAAAAAGATCAGCGTGCCGGTGCTGTTCCTGAATGGCGAATGGGACGAATACACCGCCGCTGAAGACGCACGCCTGTTTGGCAATCACGTAGCGCACAGCAGCTTCACCACCCTGCAAGCCACCGGGCACTTCCTCGACATGGAGCACAAAGCCGCCTGCCGCGACAGCCAGAACGCCCTGCTTGGCTTTCTGAAACCTGCGCCGCAAGCCAGCCGAACGCGCTACTCGTTTGTGCAGGATCACCATGCCCTGGCCATTTGAAACAGCGTCATCGCGGGCAAGGCTGCAAGCTTGAAGTGCCTGCTGCACCGGTGCAGCCCTTGCTCGCGATCGACCGATTTCTGCGCGGCAAAGCCCTCGCAGAGAAAAGAAAACTTCAAATCCGTGGCCGAGTCTGGTACAAAGTCAGCCGCTCTGAGCGGGTATAGTTTAGTGGTAGAACGAAAGCTTCCCAAGCTTTAGATGAGGGTTCGATTCCCTCTACCCGCTCCACCGAATATTGATCTCGCGTTGTGTTGTCCGACGGGGGATGCAGGAATAGAAAAGACCGGCCTTGATGGCCGGTTTTTTTTGTGTCTGGAAGTTGGTGAAAGACAATTTCCAAGGAAAAGCCTTCAGCTCCAAAAAGAACCCCAGCGACTCTGAAAATCATCCAGAGAAGGATCGTTACCAACGTCGCCCTCCTTACGGCCTGGCTCGCTCTATCAGTCGCAATGCCTGGCTGAGCGATCTGCTTTCATTTTGCCGCGTAAATGTCACCGCAAAACACTGCAACACAACCATCGTTCCTCCAAACACACGCGGCCTAGACTGGGTTGACCACCTCGCCGGACGCCACAATGGCTGAACGGTAGCAAGTCTATTGATCTGTAGAATTCAGTAGGTATAGTAACCACCAAGCACATCACAGGGAGGTGTTGTGAACAGCCGTTTTTTAATCGGACAACTCGTCGCGGACGGTTGGTTTCTGGTACGTATCCGGGGCAGTCATCACCACTTCAAACATCCAACCAAACCAGGATTGGTAACAGTGCCGCATCCAAAAAAGGATCTGCTCAAAAAAACGGCCATCAGTATTTTGCAACAGGCCATGCTCTGAATCCGTTCTCAGCGTTGCCTTGGAGGATCTCGAACATGCTTTACCCGATTGCGATTTCAATAGGCGACGAGGAACACGCGTGGGGAGTTGAAGTGCCGGACATTCCTGGCTGCTTTTCTGCCGGCGACGACCTTGATGACGCTGTCGCCATGGCGCGCGAGGCGATCGAAGGTCATTTCGAAATTCTGGCAGACGACGGTGCGCCGATTCCATCGGCCAGCAAATTGAGCCTGCATGTCGCCAATCCGCAGTACGCCGGATGTGCGTGGGCGGTAGTGGATATCGACGTGGTCAAATACCTGGGCAAAGCACAGAAGCTCAACATCACTCTGCCGGGGCACTTGCTCAATCGCATTGATGAGTACGTGTTGCATCATCCTGAGGAGAAAAGCCGATCGGGGTTTCTGGCTTCGGCGGCGTTGAAGGTCTTGCAGCAGGGTTAAAAAATTCTTACTGCCCAACCGGCTCTAAGTCGCCGGTTTTTTCATGTCTGACGTTTGGGGAAATTCTCGCTCTGCTGATTGAAAAGTATGAGGAGCAGCATTTTCCGATGCCGCCCTCTGATCCCATTGAAGCCATCAAATTCCGTATGGATCAGCAAGGCTTGACGCCGCGGGATCTCGAGTCCTTTATTGGCACCAGTGGCCATGTTTCGGAAGTATTGAACCGCAAGCGCAAGCTGAGTCTGGCAATGATCAAACGTCTGCACGATGGCTTGCGTATTCCTTAGCAGACCGGTAGGAAGTCCAAAACCCGGCGCACCCGAGGGTGCCATGCGCACAGCCACCAACAAGTGCAGGCGAAGCCTGACTGGAAGGTACATGTGCAACCGTTGGTCAATCCTGGCCGGGCTGCTAAACCCGATCACTGGAAATCAGTGACGCGAACCAAGTTACCGACCGCCCTCCAGGCGCACAAGCCGGCGGATTCTGGCGTACCGGTAGGCAGCGGCGCAAGGATTTGTAGGCATCGGGACGTAACGCGGTTCGACTTTAAACAGCCATGGCGCACCACGTGTAAAAGCCTGGAAAACAGAAGGAAATTTCCGACGAGTTCAGCGTGAACGAGTTGAAAGGATGCCAGAGGACGATGATGGTGGCGGCGCAGCGGTGATCGGGTTTTCAAGCGCCAGCGAGCCCCTCACCCTAACCCTCTCCCGAGGGAGAGGGGACCGATCGGGTTGTTCTTGCGAGTTACGCCGACCTGAACCAATGCGTCGAACTCACGATAAAAAACGAGCTAGACGAATGAATATTTTCAACGGGTCGCAACAATAAACAAACGTGGAAACGGCAACAGCACCGAGCCGTCAGCCAAGGCCGGATAAGCATTGGCAACCTCCGCCAGATACCGCCGCAGATACTGCGCCCGCTCCTCCTCGGTCAATGGGCTCAGGAATGGAATCAACCCGCTACCCTTGAACCACTCCACCACCCCCGCCGCCCCGTCCCGAAGTCGGTGGTGATAGGTGGTGCGCCACACATCGACCCGCGCGCAATGCGGGCGCAGCATTGAAAAATACTCACTGGCACTGGCCATGTCGGTACGCTGCCCGGCTGCGTCTGCCAGCTTGCTCGCCCACGGCCCATTGGCGGCGACTTCACGCATCAAGCGGTGGGACGGGTCGTTGAGGTTGTCCGGCATCTGGATCGCCAGGCTGCCACCATCTGAAAGCTTGCTCGCCAGGGCTGGCAGCAACGAAGCGTGATCAGGCACCCATTGCAGCACCGCATTGGCGAAGATCACATCGAACGGGCCTTCATCGGTCCACTTGTCGATCTCGGCCACCTCGAACTGCACATCGGGCAAGCGCTTGCGCGCGGCGGCGATCATGTCCGCCGAACTGTCCAGGCCACTGACCCGGGCCTCGGGAAAACGCTGCACCAGCAACTCGGTGGAATTGCCCGGCCCGCAACCAATATCCACCACCGCCCGGGCGTGCGCCGTGGGTATCGCCGCCAACAGATCACGGGCCGGGCGGGTGCGTTCATCTTCGAAAGCGACGTATTGCTGGGCAGACCAACTCATTGCGTTCTCCTGTTGGGGTTTTCTGTCGACTGTCGACACGATACCGCGATCTGCGCCGTACGCCTTCCCTACCAAAGTCCTGCACCGAAACTTGTAAACAGAATTTTCAGCGCAACGCCGATGTCTGAATTTCAAGCTCCCAAAACAAGGACTCCCATCATGAAATTCGCAAAAATTGCCCAAAAACTTGCCCTGTGGGCCGGTAGCCCGAAGACGTTCATGGGGGCGTTGATTCTGATCGGGTTGTGGGGTTTGAGCGGGCCGATTTTCGGTTACAACGACACTTGGCAACTGATCATCAATACTTCGACGACGATCATCACGTTCCTGATGGTATTCCTGATTCAGAACACGCAGAACCGCGATACCGACATTCTGCACTTGAAACTCGATGAGCTGCTGCGGGTGAACAAGGAAGCGCAGAACGCGATGCTCGGGCTGGAGGCGCTGGATCTGAAACAGCTTGAAGCGCTGCGCCGGCATTACCGCGCGCTGGGTGAGAATCAGGTGTTCGATCTTGAGGGGCTTGGCGACAAGAGCAAGCCAAAGCAGGATTTGAATGAGTGCTGAGCAAGTAAACACACCCTGTGGGAGCGAGCCTGCTCGCGAAGACGGAGGGTCAGTCAAAACATCATTGACTGACAGACCGCTTTCGCGAGCAGGCTCGCTCCCACAGGGGAAGCATCGCTTTTCAACTCAAGATTTCGTTCGCGCTGAACAATACGGCGAAGTTAGCGACTGGCCTGCAACGCCCGGGCCTTCTCCAGATGGCTTTGCAGCTTCGGCAAAGTCTCATCGGCAAACGCTTTGATTTCCGGCACGTCGGTGGTCTGTGCCTGTTGCTCAATCTGGGTGATGGCCTCTTCGGTCGCCTTGACCTGACTGGCGGCGTAAGCCTGATCGAATGTCGCGCCGTCCTTCACTTCCGGCATCAACTCTTTGGCCTTGTCGGCGAGTTCTTCGCGGGGGGCAACCGGCAGGTCGAGTTTCTTGGCGATCTTCGCCAGATGCTGGTTGGCTGTAGTGCGGTCGTTGATCACAACGATGGTGTAATCCTTGACCTCTTTCGATTCGGTCTTGCCGTGGGCCTGACGGCTGGCTTCGATGTCAGCCATGCCTTTGGCGGAGGCATCGTTGATGAATTCGGCAGGCGACTGGGCGAACGCACTGCTGGCGCACAGGCCCAGCAGGGTTGCAAAACTGACGTTACGTAAACGGGTGGCCATCCGGCTCATGGTCGCGCCCTCCTTCGTGGAAAATTCAAACGGGCCGTGATTCGCCCGCTGCTCAAATGTCGCGGCGGACAATTGTCCGCCTCAGTTAGGAATGCTTTAGCGGTCAAAGGTTTAGAAAATCTGCCTGAACCGCGACGAACGGCGCGCTCGCTTCAGCTGCCCAATGCCCGATGATTCAGGCGTTTGGCCGCATACATGGCTTGATCGGCATGCCGGAACAGTTGCTGTTCTTCTTCACCGTGTTCAGGGAAACGCGCCACGCCGATGCTCGGTTCGATACGCAGGTCATGGCCGTCGAGGCGCATGGGCTGCGCCAGCACCTGACGGATTTTTCCGGCGACACTGTCGGCATCTTCGGCGGCATGCACGCTATGCAACAGCACGACAAACTCATCGCCACCGATACGCGCCACAGTGTCGGTTTCACGCACGCAGCCTTTCAGCCGATTGGCCACGGTTTGCAGGAGCATGTCACCGACGGCATGGCCATGGGTGTCGTTGACCTGTTTGAAGCGATCCAGATCGACATACAGCAGCGCCATGTGTCCGTGCACGGTTCGCGCATGGGCCAACGCAGCCCTGAGCCGATCACGCAGCAGTTCGCGGTTGGGCAGTTGCGTCAGTTGATCATATTGCGCCATGCGCTTGAGCCGCGCATGCAGTTGCTGACGTTCGATGGCCGTGGCGACTTGTGCGCAGACGTATTGCAGCAGTTCCTTGTCCTGCTCGGTGTAGCGTTCGCCGCCAGCGAGGCTTTTGACGATCAAGGCGCCGATGGTGCCGTTTTTTGAGCTCAGCGGTACGCCGAGCCAGCAAGGCGCGTTCTGCTCCGCCACCAGCGCAGCGAAGTCGGGCGTGGCATCGGCGCTGTCCGGGGTCAGCAACATTGGCTGGCCGCTGCGGATCACTTGCGCGCAAAGCCGTCCGATGACGGTGCCGGGCTGCTCGGGCTGCAATTCGTGATCGTCGACGTGATAGGGAAAATTCAGCTGCCCGCAGTGTTCGTCGTACAGCGCCACGGAAAAATTCAGCGCCGGCAGCCATTCGCCAATGAGCAAATGGACGCGTTTGAACAGCGCCAGCAAATCTTCCGCCGCATGCGCCGCCTCGGAAATTGCGTACAACGCCGCTTGCCGCGATTCGGCCTGCTTGCGCTCGGTGATATCGCGGGCGACGGCGATGCGCAGTTGGTCGACCTCCGACCAGCGCGCCGACCAGGAAATATGCGCGACGCTGCCGTCCTTGCGCAGGTAGCGGTTCTCGAAATTGTGCTTCGGGTCGCCGCCCATGATTTCGCCTGCGGCCGCGAGGGTGCGCTGGCGATCGGCCGGGTGCACCAGCTCGATCATCGAGCGGCCGATCAGTTCGTCAGGCGTGTAGCCGAAAATCCGCTCGCAGGCAGCGCTGACAAAAACGAAACGGCCCTGTTTGTCGACCGCGCAAACGGCGTCCAGCAACAGGTCCATGTAGCTCGCCAGCGGCGCAGGGTTAGGGCTTTGCATGGTTCTACGGGGTGTCCGCGCAGTGCAGCGATTTCAATCGTCCATGATCGTGATTGCGCGTCCCTGCCCATTTCATCAAGTCTTGTTCGGCAGCAGCCCCGGCAGCGCGTGCATCAACGCATTGATGGCGAAGCCGATAAACATCACGCCGCATAAACGGGTGATGAGCAGCTCATGACGCTGATACACCGTGCGCACCCGCTGCGCGCCGACCACGCCGATGAGGATAGCGTAAGCCAGAGCACCGCCGATGAAACTCAGGGCGATCAGTGCGGGCAGCATCGACCAGTTGAGCAGTTCGGCGCGGCTCGACAGCAGCGCCGTGAAGGTCGCCACCGCCACCGGGTAGGCCTTGGGATTGGTCAGTCCGAAGACGATGCCGTGCCAGAACGGCTGCCGCGCCGCCCCTTGCGCCTCGTCGCCGCTGCGGCGTTGGGCACGCACCGCACGCCAGCCGAGCCAGAACAGGTACACCGCGCTGAGCACGCCGAGTACATCGAACGCGGTGCTGCCGATTTCCCGCGCACCGACAATCGCCACCAGCGCGGTGCTGCACCAGATCACATCGCCGAGCAGATGCCCACACAGAAACCCCGCCCCGGCGCGCCGCCCATGGGCCGCGCCAATCCCGAACACCGCCAGCACGCCCGGCCCGGGGGTGATCCCGTAGATGAAACCCGAAGCCAGAACGGCCAACAGCAATGATGGAGTCATGAGAAACCTGCAAGCGCCAGAACACGTGGCGCAGAGTCTATATCACCGCGATTGAAGCGGATCAGGGTTCGTCGCAGAAACGCATGCCGGGATACGGTTTCTGCCGACACGTAGCCCGCCGCGATTGCAAATCGCCGACATGGACCTCGAGCTTGTGCCCGTCGGGATCGAGGAAGTAGAACGACGCGCCTTCAATAGCCTCTCAGATTTTCGGGAATGAAATATTGCTGTCCGTCATAGCGCAACGTGGTCAGCACCGGCTTTTCGTGGGTAGTTTTCGACTCGCAGGTGTCGGGTGGCCCCTCACCGACCAGCCCCGTGGTGACCGAGCGGACAATGATATCGGCGTAACCATGGGAACTGGTTTTGCCCATCTCAAGCGTACGCACCGTCTCCGAGCGCTCTCCGGCGCAATTGCCATCCCATTCGCCACTGAAGCTGTAGACGACCAAACGATCCAGCACCGGGCGCAGTTTGTCGCCCTCTTTCACGTAGAGCGACAGCAGGGTTTCATCCAGCGGATTGACGCGCGACGAGCCTTTGAAATTGGCGCGTACGCCGAAGGCACGGAGGTCGGACGTGAGTTTATAACGCGCCGTATCCAGCTCCAGACTCTCCAGCGCGATGGCATCGGAGAGAAACGCCGACCGCTGATGATAGGTCGCCAGCGGCTTGGGGCTGCCAGCGGTAGTGACGGCCAGAGCCAGATCGTATGAACCCACCCTGCCGTCCTGGCCATAGACCGGATCGGGCACGAACGTCGATAGCGCGGTAATCGTCAGCGACGGATAAGCCGGCCAGTCCTTGCACAAAGAAAAGTCCGCTTCGCCACTGACCGCAGGCGGCGTGCAATCGGCCCAAGCCTGCCCAGCCATCAACCACCCGCAGAGCGCCGCAGCGGTGATCCACGTGGACTTCATTGTCACTTCCCGCTCCTTGAAGATATTTCCAGGCGCGCACTATCCCTTTCTGCATCGGAGGATTCAACAGATCTGGCCAGCGAATCCTCTCATGTGTCTGAAGTCGGAATTCGCGAGCAGGCTCGCTCCCACAGGAAATCCGCATTGCAAATGTGGGAGCGAGCCTGCTCGCGAAGGCGTCATCGCCGACGCCGCCAATCTCAATACTTGTCCAGCGTACGCAACTTCTGCGGCAAGCCCCACAGCAGCAAAGCGGCCGCAATCAGCGCGGCGACGCCGATGACGTACAGCGCCGGGGTGGTGCTGCCGGTGAGGTCCTTGATGCGCCCGACCATGACCGGGCTGACGATCCCGCCAAATTGCCCCAGGGTATTGATCACCGCGATCCCGCCCGCTGCGCCGGCACCGGCGCCCGCCAGCAGTTTCGGTGGCAGGGTCCAGAAGCTCGGAATCGAAGCGATGATGCCCGCGCCGAGCAGGCCGAGCGCGACGATCAGGAAGGTCGTGTGGCTGGCGAAGATTCCCGCGCTGAAAAAGCCGATCGCGCCGACGATCACCAGCCCGGCGACAAACTTGCGCCGTTCACCGGTGGCGTCTGACAAGCGCCCGATCACCACCATGCTGATCGCCCCGCAGATGTACGGAATGGCGGTCAGCAGGCCGATCATCACCGGGCTTTCGGTGCCGGCGCTGCGGATCAATTGCGGTGCCCAGAAATTCAAACCGTAGGACGCGACCTGGATCAGGAAGTAGATCAAACCCAACGTCAGGAACCCGGGAATTTTCAGCGCCGCGAGCAATGAGCCGCCGCTCTTGTGTGGTTCGTGATGAGCGATGCGACTGGAGAGCAATTTCTTCTCGTCAGCGGTGAGCCAGTGCGCATCCTCGATGCGGTCCTTGAGCTGGGTCAGCACCAGAAAACCGAGTGCGATGCATGGCACGCCTCCGAGCAGGAACAACCAGTGCCAGCCGCGCATCTGCAACACGCCGTCAAGGTGTTGCAACACCAAGCCCGAGAACGGCGCGCCGACCAGCCCGGCAAACGCCGAGGCAAGGAACAGCATCGAGGTGATGCGGCCACGGAAGTGCTGCGGAAACCACAGGGTCAGGTAATACAGCACGCCCGGGGCAAAGCCGGCTTCCATCGCACCGATGACGAAGCGCAGCGCATAGAACTGCCATTCGCTGTTGACGAAGACCATCGCCGCCGTCGCCACGCCCCACGACATCATGATCCGCGCGATCCAGCGCCGCGCGCCGACCTTGTACAGCATCATGTTGCTCGGCACTTCGAACAGCACGTAACCGACCACGAACAGCCCGGCGCCCAAGCCATACGCGGTATCGCTCAGGCTCAGGTCGGTCTGCAACTGGAATTTGGCGAAGCTGATGTTGATGCGATCGAAAAAGGCGAACAGGTAGCAGACCATAATCAGCGGCATCAGGCGCCAGGCGACTTTGCTGATCAGGGCTTTTTCGGCGTCGTGATCGACGGACGGATTCACGCCCGCCTTCATTACGTTGAGGCTCATAGATTTTCTCCAGGCGGACTACCGATGGGCGTCCGATTGTTTTTGTTGTCTGGTGATGACGCTCACTGTGGAGCGCTTTTGTGTGGGAGCTGGCTTGCCAGCGATGGCGTCAGTTCAGCTAACGCTTTCGTTGCATTTGCTGCCGTCATCGCGGGCAAGCCCGCTCCCACAGGGGTACTGGTGTGTCTCAGGTCGGCATCGGATGCAGATCGCAATTGCGCCCGGCCTTGGCCAGTTGGCCGGGGACATCGTGGCCCAGCAGCGCCGGCAAGCCGCGCGAAAGCTTCAGCAACAGCGGCAAATCGATCCCGGTGGGAATGCCGACTTCAGCGCACAGGTTCACCAGGTCTTCGGTGCAGATGTTGCCCGACGCCCCCGGCGCGAACGGACAGCCACCGAGGCCACCCAGCGCCGCATCGAAGCGCCGCGCGCCGGCCTCGTAAGCGGCCAGCACATTGCACAGACCAAGGCCTCGGGTGTTGTGGAAATGCAGGGTCAGATCGGCGGGCGAAACCCGTTGCAAAACGCGCCGCACCAAGCGATCCACCTGACGCGGATTGGCCATGCCGGTGGTGTCGGCGAGGCTGATGCCCTGAATGCCGAGCTCCTGATAAGCGTCGACGATTTGCAGCACGCGATCCTCGTCAATCTTGCCTTCGAACGGGCAGCCGAACGTGGTGGCGATGCTGCCGTTGAGGCGCACACCTGAGCCGCTGACAAACGCAACGATGTCAGCGAACGCCGCCAGCGACTCTTCGCAACGCATGCGCATATTGGCCAGGTTGTGGGTCTGGCTGGCAGACATCACCAGGTTTAACTCATCGGCATTCGCCGCCAGTGCGCGTTGCGCGCCTTTGAGGTTGGGGATCAACGCCACGTAAATAACACCCGGCTGACGCTGGATGCCTTTGAACACTTGCTCGCCGTCACGGAGGGCCGGAATGGCTTTGGGCGAGACGAACGAGCCGGCTTCGATGCGGCTGAATCCGGCCTGTGACAATTGATTGATCAGGGCGATCTTGTCAGCGGTTTCCACCCACGTCGGCTCGATCTGCAAACCGTCGCGGGGCGAGACTTCCTGGACGATCAGGGTTTGCGAATAGTCAGTGATCATTGCACCACCCCCTGGCCTTTCAGACGTTCGATATCGAGTTCAGTCAGGCCAAGATTGGCGAGAATAGCGTCGGTGTGCTGGCCCAGTTTCGGCCCGGACCAGTTCACCCCGCCGGGGGTCTCCGAGAGTTTGGGGACAATGCCGGGCATCTTCACCGTTGCGCCACCGGGCAACTCGGCATCGAGCAGCATGTCCCGCGCCTGATAGTGCGGATCGGCGACGATGTCAGCCACCGAGTAGATGCGCCCGGCCGGCACTTCAGCGGCTTCGAGGGCGGCCAGTACCTCGTCGATTGGCAGGCTGCTGGTCCAGTGTGTGATGGCTGCATCGAGCAAACCGCTCTGCGCCGCGCGGCCGTCGTTGTGGGCGAACTCTTCTGCCTCGGCCAGATCAGCACGGCCGATGGTGTGCATCAGACGCTTGTAGATCGGGTCGCTGTTGCCGGCAATCACCACGTAGGCGCCGTCGGCGGTGAGGTAGGTGTTGGAGGGCGCGATGCCCGGCAAGGCGCCGCCGCTGCGTTCGCGGACATGGCCGAGCATGTCGTATTCCGGCACCAGACTTTCCATGACATTGAACACGCTTTCGGCCAGCGACACATCGACGATCTGTCCACCGCCCTGCCCGGTCTTGACCCGCAACAGCGACATCAGCGCGCCGATCACCGCGTGCAGCGAGGCCAGCGAATCGCCGAGGCTGACACCGACTCGCGCCGGTGGCGAACCGGGTGTGCCGGTGGTGTAGCGGATGCCGCCCATGGCCTCGCCAATCGCACCGAAACCAGGCCGGTCGCGGTACGGGCCGGTCTGGCCGTAGCCGGAGATACGCACCAGGGTCAGGTTTGGATTCAAGGCATGCAGCACGTCCCAACCAAGACCGAGTTTTTCCAGCGCACCGGGGCGCAGATTTTCGATGATCACGTCGGCGTCGCCGGCCAGTTGCTTGACCAGCTCGATGCCTTCAGCGGATTTGAGATTGAGCGCCAGGGATTTCTTGTTGCGCGATTGCAGGTACCACCACAGCGATGTGCCTTCGTGCAGCTTGCGCCATTTGCGCAGCGGGTCGCCCTGACCCATGGCTTCGATCTTGATCACCTCGGCGCCGAACTCGGCAAGCATGCGCGCGGCAAACGGCGCGGCGATCAGGGTGCCGATCTCGATCACTTTGATTGCACTCAAAGGGGCAGTCATCGCGGGTACCTCTTGTTCTTGGAATATGTCGCCAAGGCTAGAGGAACGATGATCGGCGAATCCAGCCGTCTCTCGGCAATGGGCGTTCGCGAAATGCGAATGCTCCGCTGTGATTGCGTGGTGAATTCAGGGCCGCCTTCGCGAGCAGGCTCGCTCCCACAAGGATCTGTAGTGGTTTCAGATTCTGTGTTCACACAAGTTCAATGTGGGAGCGAGCCTGCTCGCGAAGAGGCCATCAGCCGCAATGAAGATCTACCGCCCGCGCAAATGCTCAAACAACATCCGGCTCACCGGCGACAACCCTGCCTCATCGCGCACCACCACAATCAGCGCGCGATCCGCCCAGTCGTCGGTCAGCGGCACCGCACGCAAGCCCAGTGCCTGACCAAACAACTCATAGGCTCGCTGCGGCAGAATGCCGATGCCCATGTTCGCCTGGACCATCCGGCACACCGCATCGAATCCCGGCACATGAATGCGGATGCGCAGGACTTTGCCGGCCTGCCGCGCGGCCGCATGGGTACGCATGTTGATCGAACTGGCTGCGTGCAAGCCGACGTAATCGCTGTCGAGAGTTTCATCGAAAGTCACCGATGCGCGCGTAGCCAACGGATGCTCCGGGAGCATCACCACCACCAGTTTGTCCTGGCGGTACAACACGCTGTGCAGGCCTTTGGTGTCGCTGTCGTCGGAGCAGATGCCGAGGTCGGCGACGCCATCGAGCACGCCCTGAATCACCCCGGCGCTGGGGCGTTCTTCAAGGTCGGTCTTGACCTGCGGATGCCGCGCGGAGAAGTCGCGCAAGTCTTCAGGCAGGAACTGAATGATCGCCGAAAGATTGGCCAGCATGCGCACGTAACCCCGCACACCGTGGCTGTGCTCGCCCAGCTCCAGGCCCATCTTCTCCACATTGAAGAGCATCTGCCGGGCATGGTGCAGCAGGGTTTCACCGGCCGGCGTGAGGATCATGCCTTTGGCCTGACGCACGAACAAAGCGATGCCCAGCGCCTCCTCCAACTCCATCAGGCGCTTGCTCGCCGCCGACACCGCGATGGCCTCGCGCGCAGCCGCACGGGTCAACGTGCCTTCCTCATGGACGGCGACGAACAGTTGCAGAGTGATCAGGTCGAGACGGCGGATCAGGCTTTTTTGCAGCATGGTGGGCTCGAAGGCAGGGTTCATCCGAGCCGGCAGGATAGCCCGGTTTTACCGCTGACTGCTCAGTTGCCCATGTTGGCGCGCTGTTTTGTGACAGGTGCGGTCAGCAAGCGAACCAGCTGCGCGCTGTCGTCCCTGCGACCCAACACCAGGATCGAAGAGCCTTGCAGGCAGGCATCGATGGCTGGCCATGAAATGTCCTTCGCGCCCTCGACATCAAACGAATCATCCAATGCGCCATCGACCAGAAAGCCTCCCGTCAACAAGCCTCGTGCGCTGCCCGAGGTCTGTCCGACCGCAACGATCCGTTGGCCGGCGATGTCATCCAGCGCAAACCCTGCTTGCCAACCTCTCAGGTCGAGTTCATGCGCCGTCGGGCTGAGGACAGGGTTGTTGAACGCGTCATCCATTTGGCCGGCGTAGGTAATACCACTGATGAACCCGTGTTGCAGTTTCGTGCCTTGCGTTGACTCGACCGCCGAACCGAGCAGAAGCAGGCGCTGCGCCGTTTGCACAGCAATGTCCGCCACGCTGCTTTCGAGCAGCTTGCCATCGCGCTGAATGTTCAACAGCAGTACACCCTTGTCGCCGAACGCTTGTGCAACTTTCCCGTTGTGGTCGAACGCCATGACCAATCCCTGATTGGTTACTTCCGTTTTGCCATGCAGCAGAATCAGCCCATCGTCGAGCTGGATGATCCCGGACAGCGAAATGGCCACGCCTGGCAGCGACAGGGGCAGCCAACCGTTGCTGGCGAACGATAAATCGTCCGAGCCATCGAGATGGAATCGCGTCAACAGGCCACTGCCCTTTTGCGCTGTCACAAACAGCAGCCTGTCCGGCTGCGCAAGCTGCGGATCGGATTTCGCCAGCAGCAGTTGCCCATGGGTGGCCCCAAAAAGTGCCGGAATCCGCATGGGCACAATCAGGTAGCCATTCCTGTCGCCGCCGAACTCGATATCCGGCGAACCGTCGGGCAGAAACCGCGCGATGACTTGCTGGTATTCAAGCGTCTGGTCTTTGACCACGCCAATCACACCGCACATCCAGATCCGTCCGAGCGCATCAACAATCAACGGCCCGCCTTGCGTGAGCGAGCCTGTGCCGAACTCGCCATTGAGATATCCGCCGTCGCCGAAGGCCGGATCCGGATTGCCATCGGCATCCAGCCGCGCAAGGCCGTAGTACGAATGGCCCGATAGCTCGACGGTAGCGCTGACCATGATCTGCCCCGAAGGCGTGATCGCCACGCCTTTGGCAATGGTCTTGCCCGCTCCGGGAAATTTCAGCGTTCGCAGACCAAACAGAGCATCCAGCTCCCCGGCTGACTGCGCGGTTGGGGGCAATGGCGCGTTGGATTCCGGCATGTTCGTATTCTCCTGTGGGATCGACATCGATCCCCTCGCTGAGAGCATTCGACCCGAAGAAGCCACGCCGGACAACTGACACAAATGACAGTTTTTTAGACGGAAACGAAATTGATCACCGTGCAAAAAAGACTGGAGGACTGGTAGTTCTTACAGGTTCGAATTCAGGCACGTCATGCCAACCTCAGCGTTCAAATCAGTCATGGACGAGAAGAACGATGAGCACTTGCGACGAGCAAATGTCACAACCTGCCCCGGCCCCTACCATCACCTACCCCGAGGAGGCCAGCACGACGGGACCTGCGACATTGTTGCTCGGCAGCGGCATGCCCGATGCGCTTGTACAGGTCTGGAACATTGAAAACACCCATTCGCTCGGTGCAGGGCTGGTCAGCGCAAAGGGACGATGGGCGTTCAGCATCAGCGGCGCCCAGGCTCCAGGCCAGCAGAAGATTCACGCCCACCAGACGTATGCAGGCATCACGTCTGAATGGAGTGAAGAGCGCGGATATGAGGTGCGACTGCGGCCCGAAATCGACGTCCCGGGCGTCTTCGAACCGCTTGAGGGAGCGGAGGTAAATGCGCCTCTGATGTTGTCGGGAGATGTCACACGGGCCGAGGGTTTCGTCAGTATTTTCGATCTGGACACTGGCCTGGAGATTGCCAGAGCAGCGGTCGAAAGCGACCGGAAATGGCAAACACCGGCTGCACACTCATTGGCAGTCGGGCAGTACCGTATATCCGCCGTTCACAACATCGCCGGCCAGGTTTCAGACTGGGGCCGTGTGCGAACATTTACCGTGGTCGCAGAAGCAAGCGAAGGACTGTTCGACTTCGCTCGCCTGCGCGCCTTCATTCAAAACGCGTTGCGGAAAATTTCCTCGATCTGGCGCTGATCTGCCGCCCGTGGATTGGTCAGTCCACAGGCGTCCTTCAAGGCGTTGGTGGCGAGCACCGGGATATCGCTGAGTTTCGCGCCCAGCTCACGCAGTCCGCCGGGAATCTCGACGTCTTTGGCAAGGTTGCGAATGGTATTGATCGCCGCCTGCGCGCCCTCCTCTGCGCTGAAACCACGAATATCCGCGCCCATGGCGTGGGCGACATCCCTGAGTCGGTCAGCGCAGACCAGCGCATTGAAACTCTGCACATGTGGCAGCAGCACGGCGTTACAGACGCCGTGGGGCAAGTCGTAGTAGCCGCCGAGTTGATGCGCCATGGCGTGGACAAATCCAAGTGAGGCGTTATTGAACGCCATGCCGGCGAGGAACTGCGCGTAAGCCATGTTCTCCCGCGCCGCGAGGTCGCTGCCGTCGCGCACGGCCAGACGCAGATTGCTGCTGATCAGGCTCATGGCCTTCAAAGCGCAGGCGTCGGTGATCGGGTTGGCGGCGGTCGAGACGTAGGCTTCGATGGCGTGGGTCAGCGCGTCCATGCCGGTGGCGGCGGTGAGGCTTTTGGGCATGGCGACCATCAGTTCCGGATCGTTGACTGACAGCAGCGGCGTGACGTTGCGGTCGACGATGGCCATTTTCACGTGGCGCGATTCGTCGGTGATGATGCAGAAGCGGGTCATTTCGCTGGCAGTGCCGGCGGTGGTGTTGATGGCGATCAGCGGCAATTGCGGCTTGCTCGAGCGGTCGACGCCCTCGTAATCGCCGATCTGCCCGCCATTGGTTGCGCACAGCGCGATGCCCTTGGCGCAATCGTGTGGCGAGCCGCCACCCAGCGACACGACGAAATCGCAACGGCTTTCCTTCAACAGCCCCAACCCGGATTCGACATTGGCCGTGGTCGGGTTCGGTCTGGCGCCATCGAAGATCACCGAATCGATGTCCTGCATCGCCAGTTTCTCGGCGATCATTGCGGCCACGCCCGCCTTGGCCAGCCCGGCGTCGGTGACAATCAGCGCCTTGCGAAAACCATAATTGCGAATCGCGACCATGGCTTCGTCGAGGCAGCCGCTGCCCATGATGTTGACCGCCGGAATGAAGAAGGTGCTGCTCATCGTGTGTCTCCTGACTGAAGCCGGATCGACTGCCTCGATTCGGCGGGTGCACACAGGATCGACCGATCGGTCACGAGCAATGTTGATCTGGCTCAATGTCCGCTCGTGATAAAGTCGCCGTCCATCTGCCCTTTGTTTTGAGACCGCCCACGCAATGACCGATTTTCTCGATGTCGACGCCACCCTCGAAGACTGGAATGCCTTGCGCGCCGCGAACGATTTCCAGGGTTTGCTGGTGGGCAATGGCGCCAGCCGCGCGGTGTGGGATGACTTCGGCTACGACTCGCTGTTCGAAAACGCCCGTACGGTCGAAGAGAAACCGCTGAGCCCATCGGAACTGGCGGTGTTCGACGCGCTGCAAACCCGCAGCTTCGAGCAAGTGCTGGGCGCCCTGAAAACCACCAGCCGGGTCAACAAGGCGCTGGCGGTCAGCTCGGCGGCGCCGCGCAATCGCTATTACGCGATCAAGGAAGCGCTGATCAACACCGTGCACGCGGTGCACATCCCGTGGCGGCTGGTGCAGCCTTCGACGCTGGCGGTGCTCAATGCTGAACTGACGCGCTATCGCACGGTGTTCACCACCAACTACGACCTGCTCAATTACTGGGCGCTGCAACACCCGGGCGAGGCCATCGACGACCTGTTCAACGGCGCGGACGCGAGTTTCGATCTGAGCCAGAGCGCCACCGACAAACCGCGTCTGCTGTACCTGCACGGTGGTCTGCATCTGGTGCGTAATCAGGACGGCACCGCACGCAAACTGACCTCGACCGAGGGCACCCTGCTCGGCAGTTTCGCCATCAACAATACGATCAAGACCCTGGACGACGTGCCTCTGTTCGTCACCGAAGGGCCGAGCGCCGACAAGCTCAAGACCATTCGCAGCTCCGATTATCTGTCGTTCTGCTACGAGCAATTACTGGCCCATGGCGACAGCCTGTGCATCTTCGGCCATGCCCTGGGCGAGCAGGATGCGCACCTGGTGCGCGCGTTGCGCCTGGCCCGACCGAAATGCGTGGCGATCTCGATTTACCCGCGCAGTGCCGCGTTCATCCAGCATCAGAAGCGTCACTACGCCAAGGTGTTTGAAGGTACCGGGGTTGAGTTGCGGTTCTTTGATGCCAAGAGCCATGCGTTGGGTGATCCGCAGTTGTCGGTACCGGTTGAGGTATGAACCAAGATCAAAAGATCGCAGCCTTCGGCAGTTCCTACATGGAAATGCATTCCAGGTGTAGGAGCTGACGAAGGCTGCGATCTTTTGATTTCAAAGGCTCATGCCCTGAGCTCAGAGGACAGGCAGGGTCTTGTCCTTGATGGTTTTCGTCGGGCCGTTGGCCTTCACGCTGGCGATGCCCTTGTCGCACGCGCCATCCGATGAATACGACTCGCTGCTGCCGATGACCTGGTGATTGGCCGCCTTGAGATTGAAGTACGGGTGGCCGTCCTTGGTCGATTTTTTCTCGTAACGCTCGTCCAGCGGGCTGTTGGCCTGCACCGAGGCGATGCCGCCGTCGGCGCCGGCGCGGGTGCTGTAGAGCTCGCTGGTCAGAATCGTTTCGGCGTTCGCCGCTTTCAACACGAACCTGAATTGGCCGTTGCTGCTTTTGCTCACTTCGTACCATCCGGACATGTCTGTTTCTCCTGGGGGCGATTGAGAGATTTCGCGCTTCAGAGTAAAGACCAGCGTCTGCGATCTGTCGCCTGCCTCGACTACAAGGTGATTTTCGTACCGAGCAGACCGAGGAAACCGGCCAGCCATTCAGGATGCGCCGGCCACGCCGGAGCGGTGGCGAAATTCCCCTGAACATGGCCATCGGTCACCGGAATGTCGATGTAGGTGCCGCCGGCCAGACGTACTTCCGGGGCGCAGGCCGGATAAGCGCTGCACTCACGCCCCTCGAGCACACCCGCCGCCGCGAGCAGTTGCGCACCATGGCAGACCGCTGCGATGGGCTTGCCGGCGTTGTCGAACGCGCGCACCAGTTCGAGGACTTTGTCGTTCAGCCGCAGGTATTCCGGCGCACGACCGCCGGGAATCAGCAGCGCGTCGTAATCAGTTTCGCGGGCCTTGGCGAAGTCGAAATTGAGCGCGAACAGGTGACCGGGTTTTTCGCTGTAGGTCTGATCACCTTCAAAATCATGAATCGCCGTGCGCACGGTGCTGCCGGCGGACTTGTCCGGGCACACGGCGTGGACCGTGTGGCCGACCATCTGCAGGGCCTGGAACGGCACCATCACTTCGTAGTCTTCGACGTAATCGCCGACCAGCATCAGGATCTTTTTCGCGGCCATGGGAATACTCCTCGGGGAAAGGTCTGGGAGTATTCAAGGTAGACCCAAATTGAGCTGCAAGCTGCAAGCTTCAAGCTTCAAGCTTCAAGCTTCAAGAAAAAATAGGATCACCCATATCAGGCACACCAGCGTCATGCTGCAACTTGCAGCTTGCCGCTTGAAGCTTGCGGCTGCCTGTTAAGGCATATAGCCGTCAGCGCGCAGCAGTGTTTCCAGGCAGTGTTCGCTGATGTGGTAGAACGCCTTGAGCTCTGTGATCTTCGCCAACAACTGCGTCGGATCAACCGGCTCGGCGCGTTTCACCGCGAGAATCATCTTGTTCTTGTTGGTGTGTTCCAGCGAAATGAATTCGAAGACTTTGGTCTCGTAACCGCACGCTTCGAGGAACAGCGCGCGCAAGCTGTCGGTGACCATTTCCGCCTGTTGGCCGAGGTGCAAGCCGTATTGCAGCATCGGCTTGAGCAGCGCCGGGCTCTGGATCTGCAGGCGGATCTGTTTGTGACAGCACGGTGAGCACATGATGATCGACGCACCCGAGCGGATGCCGGTGTGGATCGCGTAATCGGTGGCAATGTCGCAGGCATGCAGGGCGATCATCACGTCCAGCTCACTCGGCGCCACTGTGCGCACGTCACCGCACTTGAACACCAGCCCCGGATGCTCAAGCTTCGCCGCAGCGGCGTTGCACAGGTTGACCATTTCTTCGCGCAGCTCGACGCCGGTGACTTCGCCCGCGGCCTTCAGCGTGTTGCGCAGGTAGTCGTGAATGGCGAACGTCAGGTAGCCCTTGCCCGAACCGAAATCGGCGACCCGCACCGGTTTGTCCAGCGCCAGCGGCGACGAGGTCAGGGCATGGCTGAACACTTCGATGAACTTGTTGATCTGCTTCCACTTGCGCGACATCGCCGGGATCAGCTCGTGTTGCGCATTGGTCACGCCCAAGTCCTTGAGGAACGGGCGGCTCAACTCAAGAAAGCGGTTTTTCTCGCGGTTGTGCTCGGCGGACGGCGCTTCACGCAATTGCTGAGGTTTGCTCTTGAACAGCGAACTCTTGCCCTTTTTGCTGTATTCCAGCTGCGCTTCGTCGGTCAGCGCCAGTAAATGCGCATTTTTGAACGAGGTCGGCAGCAGACCGGCAATCAGCGCCACGCCCTCGTCAAGCGGCAGGTTCTTGGTGATGTCGCGGGTCTTGTAGCGATAAACGAAAGACAGACACGGCTGCGCCTTGACCGTCACCGGTTTGATGATGACCCGCTGCAGATCCGCCTCTTCACCGACGTACTTGGCCAGCACCAGCTTGATAAAACCGCTGTCGTCGAGGCTGGTTTGCAGCAGCTCGATGAACTGGGCGTGGTGATCGGCGGCCGGTTTGGCGGACGGCGCGGAAGAAGCGGAAACGGACATGGACAAACGGCCTCGGACGGGCGGAATCGGGAGTGACGGGTATTTTAGGGGGGATGGGGGTTGGGGACACCCTCTTATTTACCCAACGGTGCAGAAGCCCCTCACCCCAGCCCTCTCCCGGAGGGAGAGGGGGCCGATCGCGCTGTTCTCCAGAACTACGCCGACCTGAAAAAACGAGCCGAACTCAGGTTCTCAATCCATAGCCGACTCGGACGTTCAGGTCGGTGTCGAGCAAAGGACACCTCGGTCGGCTCCCTCTCCCTCCGGGAGAGGGCTGGGGTGAGGGTCTGGGGCTCAAGTGAAAAGCCATATCAGCCCAACACCACCAACCGATTCGGCAACTCGTTCCGCACCTGCGTCACCGGCACGTGCACCTTCAACAACTCGCCACACGCCTCCACGCACGTGACAAACCCTTCCAGCGTGCGCCCCTGCCTGACCTGTTCGGTAAACGCCGCGACAATCGCGTCCCAGTTGCTGTTGTCCAGCCGTTTGGAAATCCCCTCGTCCACCAGAATTTCCACATAGCGCTCAGCCTCGCAGACAAAAATCAGCACGCCGGTGCTGCCCACGGTGTGGTGCAGGTTCTGTTCGAGAAACTGCCGCCGCGCCAGGTTGGAAGCGCGCCAGTGGCGCACGCGGCGCGGCACCAGATGCGTGGTGATTTTTGGCAGACGAAACAGCAGGCAGAGGACGATGAACATACCCCATTGCACCAGCAGCAGACTGCGCAGGGTCAGCCAGCCCGTGAGGTAGTGGACGATGCCCGGCAACACCAGCGCCAGCAGGCTGGCCCAGAGCAGCGGGATGTACGCGTAATCGTCGGCACGGGCAGCGAGCACCGTGACCAGTTCGGCGTCGGTGTCGCGCTCGACCCGGGCGATGGCCTCGGCGACTTTGCGTTGTTCGTGTTCAGTCAGTAATGCCATGTCGAAAAGTGCCTGCTCATTATTCTTTTGATCTCACCAGCCGCCGGACGAACCGCCGCCGCCGAAACTGCCCCCGCCACCGCTGAAGCCGCCACCGCCTCCGCCGCCGAATCCGCCCCCACCGCCAAAGCCGCCCCCTCCTCCGGAGCCACCCCGGCCGGCAGGCAGGATACCGAGCATCTGGCAGACAAACACCGTCACGATGAACAACATCACCAGAAACATGAACAGCGCAGGGTGCCGCGAGATGAAATCATCCGCCGGGTCGCCGCTGGATTCGTACACGGTGGACGGCTCATCGAGCGGATTGCCACCGAGCACCACCAACATCGCCGCAACGCCATCGCTGATGCCTTTGCTGAAGTTGCCGGCCTTGAACGCCGGCGTGATGACCTGATGAATGATCACCGACGACTGCGCATCGGTCAGGCGATCCTCCAGGCCATAGCCGACTTCGATGCGCAGTTTGCGCTCGTCACGGGCGACGATCAGCAAGGCGCCGTTGTTCTTGTCCTTCTGGCCGATGCCCCAGTGCCGACCAAGCTGAACGCCGAAATCCTCGATGGTGGTGCCCTGCAGATCCGGCAGCGTGACCACCACCAATTGCTCGCCGGTGGCCTGCTCGTGCGCCTGCAATTGCTGGCTCAGTTGCGCGCGAATCGATGGCTCGAGCATCTGCGCCTGATCGACCACGCGCCCGCTCAGCGGCGGAAACGTCAATTCGGCCCGGGCGCTGACGGCGAACAGCCACAGCAGCAGCACCAGGCCCAGTTTCAACACACGCATGGGCAACCTCGAATCAGAATTTCACTTCCGGGGCTTTTTCCGCGCCGGGCGTGGTGGCTTCGAAGGTTTCGCGCATCGGCAGATCGCTGTACATCACGCTGTGCCACAGGCGACCGGGGAAGGTGCGGATCTCGGTGTTGTACTTCTGCACCGCCAGAATAAAGTCGCGACGCGCCACGGCAATGCGGTTTTCCGTGCCTTCGAGTTGCGATTGCAGAGCGAGGAAGTTCTGGTTGGCCTTCAGATCCGGGTAGCGCTCGGAGACCACCATCAAGCGGCTCAATGCGCCGGTCAATTGATCCTGCGCCTGCTGGAACTGCTTGAGTTTCTCGGGGTTGTCGAGGGTGCTGGCATCGACCTGAATCGAGGTGGCCTTGGCCCGCGCTTCAATCACGGCGGTCAGGGTTTCCTGCTCATGGGCGGCATAGCCCTTCACGGTTTCCACCAGATTGGGGATCAGGTCGGCACGGCGCTGGTACTGGTTCTGCACCTGGCCCCAGGCGGCTTTGGCCTGTTCGTCGAGCGTCGGGATATTGTTGATGCCGCACGCGGTCAACAGCGTGGCGAACACCAGCAACGTGGCGATCTGTAACCGTGAACGGGAGGTTGAGCTGATATTCATTGCAGTGATGCTCCATGACACATTTGATTTAAAAACCGAGCGCTGGGCATTCCCGGCCAGCGGTTGGGGCATAATCGGCGCCGCCACTGGCATGCGACGGGTTAATCGGCTAAAAAGTGCCCTTCGCGTTCACGTTGCCGCTGTCGGCTGCGGTTTTCCGGCTCAGGATTTTGCGCCGGTATCCGAACAACAATAGTCGCTCCCTACATTTTGGCTGGCCGGTGTTGCATCACCGTTTGGGCTCTAGAGAAAAAATTCATGAAGAAGCTGTGTTTGCTGGGTCTGTTCGTCAGCCTGGCCAGTCATCAGGTACTGGCCGCCACGACCCCGGTACCTTTGGAAAACAAGGACGCTTTCATCAGCAACCTGATGAAACAAATGACCCTCGACGAGAAGATCGGCCAGTTGCGCCTGATCAGCATCGGCCCGGAAATGCCCCGCGAGCTGATTCGCAAGGAAATTGCCGGCGGCAACATCGGTGGCACGTTCAACTCGATCACCCGCGCGGAAAACCGTCCGATGCAGGACGCGGCCATGCGCAGTCGCCTGAAGATTCCGATGTTTTTCGCGTACGACGTGATCCACGGTCACCGTACGATTTTCCCGATTCCGCTGGCCCTTGCGTCGAGTTGGGACATGGACGCCATTGGCCGGTCCGGTCGCGTTGCGGCTAAAGAAGCCGCCGCCGACAGCCTCGACATCACCTTCGCGCCGATGGTGGATATCTCCCGCGATCCACGCTGGGGCCGCAGTTCCGAAGGTTTCGGCGAAGACACCTACCTGACCTCGCGCATCGCCAAAGTCATGGTCAAGGCCTATCAGGGCGAGACCCCGAGCGCCGCCGACAGCATCATGGCCAGCGTCAAGCACTTCGCCCTGTATGGCGCGGTCGAGGGCGGCCGCGACTACAACACCGTCGACATGAGCCCGGTGAAGATGTACCAGGATTACCTGCCGCCCTACCGCGCCGCGATCGATGCCGGTGCTGGCGGTGTGATGGTGGCGTTGAACTCGATCAACGGCATCCCGGCCACGGCCAACACCTGGTTGATGAACGACCTGCTGCGCAAGGACTGGGGCTTCAAAGGCCTGGCGGTCAGCGATCACGGCGCGATCTTCGAGCTGATCAAGCACGGCGTCGCTCGCGACGGTCGCGAAGCGGCGAAGCTGGCGATCAAGGCCGGCATCGACATGAGCATGAACGACACCCTCTACGGCAAAGAACTGCCGGGGTTGCTCAAGTCCGGCGAGATCGAACAGAAAGACATCGACAACGCTGTGCGCGAAGTGCTCGCGGCCAAGTACGACATGGGCCTGTTCAAGGACCCGTACCTGCGCATCGGCAAGGCCGAGGATGATCCGGCCGACACCTACGCCGAGAGCCGCCTGCACCGCGCCGAGGCCCGCGAAGTCGCGCGGCGCAGTCTGGTGCTGCTGAAGAATCACAACGAAACCCTGCCGCTGAAGAAAGACGCGAAAATCGCGCTGGTCGGTCCATTGGCGAAAGCGCCGATCGACATGATGGGCAGCTGGGCCGCCGCCGGGCGCCCGGCACAATCGGTCACTTTGTTCGATGGCATGAGTTCGGTAATCGGCGACAAGGCCAACCTGATCTACGCCCGTGGCGCCAACATCACGGGCGACAAGAAGGTCCTCGACTACCTGAACTTCCTCAACTTCGATGCTCCGGAAGTGGTCGATGACCCGCGCCCGGCCAAGGTGCTGATCGACGAAGCGGTGAAAGCGGCGAAGGATGCTGACGTGATCGTCGCCGCTGTCGGCGAGTCCCGTGGCATGTCCCACGAATCCTCAAGCCGCACTGACCTGAACATCCCGGAAACCCAGCGCGAATTGATTCGCGCACTTAAAGCCACTGGCAAACCGCTGGTACTGGTGTTGATGAACGGCCGTCCGCTGACGATTCTCGAAGAGAACCAGTCGGCCGATGCGATTCTGGAAACCTGGTTCAGCGGCACCGAGGGCGGCAACGCCATCGCCGACGTGCTGTTCGGCGACTACAACCCGTCGGGCAAACTGCCGGTGACCTTCCCGCGTTCCGTGGGCCAGATCCCGACCTACTACAACCACCTGAGCATCGGCCGGCCGTTCACTCCGGGCAAACCGGGCAACTACACCTCGCAGTATTTCGATGACACCACCGGCCCGCTGTTTCCGTTCGGTTATGGCCTGAGCTACACCACCTTCGCCCTGAGCGATATGGCGCTGTCATCGACCACCCTCAACGCCAGCGGCAAACTCGACGCCAGCGTCATGGTCAAGAACACCGGCAAGCGTGACGGCGAAACCGTGGTGCAGTTGTACATCCAGGACGTCACCGGTTCGATGATCCGCCCGGTGAAAGAACTGAAGAACTTCCAGAAAATCATGCTCAAGGCCGGCGAACAGAAAGTCGTGCACTTCACCATTACCGAGGAAGACCTGAAGTTCTACAACGCCCAGCTCAAATACGCAGCCGAGCCTGGCAAGTTCAACGTGCAGATCGGCCTGGATTCGCAGGCGGTGACGCAGCAGAGCTTTGAATTGCTGTAACAGCAAGCACACTGCCCCCCCTGCACTGATCGTTCCCACGCTCTGCGTGGGAATGCAGCCCGTGACGCTCCGCGTCACTGGACGCGGAGCGTCCCTGGAGGCATTCCCACGCGGAGCGTGGGAACGATCAAATGACACACCGCTTTCGCGAGCAGGCTCGCTCCCACATTGGATTCAGGGTGTATTCAAAATCGTGGTTATCCGCGACGGTCGAGAATATTCACCACCAACCGATCCACCCAGCCCCACACCCGCTGCTTGACCCGCCGCCACAACGGTCGGCGCTGCCATTCCTCCAGACTCACCAGCTGACTCAAGCCGAAGTCCTTCACAAAGCTCGCCTCCACCGCTGCCGTCAACGCCGGGTCCAGCGCCTCCAGGTTCGCCTCCAGATTGAAACGCAGATTCCAGTGATCGAAGTTGCACGAACCGATGCTTACCCATTCGTCCACCAGAACCATTTTCAGGTGCAGGAAGCACGGCTGGTATTCGAAGATCTGCACCCCGGCCTTGAGCAGGCGCGGGTAATAGCGGTGCCCGGCGTAGCGCACTGACGGGTGATCGGTGCGCGGCCCGGTCAGCAGCAAGCGCACATCGACGCCGCGCGCGGCAGCCTTGCGCAGGGAGCGGCGGATTTTCCAGGTCGGCAGGAAGTACGGGGTGGCCATCCAGATGCGTTTTTGCCCGCTGTTCAACGCACGGAACAACGACTGCAAAATGTCGCGATGTTGACGGGCATCGGCATACGCCACGCGGCCCATGCCTTCGCCCTTGTCCGGCACGCGGGGCAGGCGCGGCAAGCCGAAATGCGCGGCCGGGCGCCAGGCGCGGCGGTAGCGGTTGGCGATCCACTGGCGATCAAACAGCAATTGCCAATCGATCACCAACGGGCCGCTGATCTCGACCATCACCTCGTGCCACTCGCTGACATCATGGCCCGGCGTCCAGAATTCATCGGTCACGCCGGTGCCGCCGACCACGGCCAGGCATTGGTCGACCAGCAGCAATTTGCGGTGGTCACGATAGAAATTGCCGACCCAGCGCCGCCAGCTCAGGCGATTGTAGAAACGCAGCTCGACCCCGGCCTGAGTCAGGCGCTGGCGCAGATGCAGCGTGAACGCGAGGCTGCCGTAATCATCGAACAGACAACGCACGCGCACGCCGCGCTCGGCCGCCGCGACCAGTGCCTGGACGATGGCTTCGGCGCAGGCGCCGGCCTCAACCAGGTACAGCTCCAGTTCGATTTGCTCTTTTGCCCCGGCAATGTGCTCGAGCATCCGGGGAAAGAACTGCGGGCCATCGATCAACAGTTCGAAACGGTTGCCGTCACGCCAGGGGAACACCGCACCGCGCATGTCAGCGCGCCGTGAAAATCAGCACCGCACCCACCGGCACCGACAGACTGATCGCCGACAGATCGGCGAGTTTGCGCAGGTTTTCCAGGCCCGGCGCCAGATCGAAATCCTCGGCGTTGATCACCAGCGGCTCCAGTGTCACCACCTGAAAACGCCGATCATCCAGACGCGTGGCGAGCAACTCGGCCGGGTATTCGTGCTGCTTGCCGTGCAGGCTGACGGTCAGCGGCAGGCGCAACTCCAGCTGCGCGCCGGGCGCCAGATCGTTAATCGGGCGCAGATCGATCTGGGTGGTGATGGTCGCTGCCGGAAATTGCTCGATCTGGAACAGCTCCTTGCGCATGCGCTCATCGCGCAGCGGGATGCCGCTGTTGATCGATTCGAGTTCGACTTCGACCTCGGCACGACCGTTGGGGTCGACCTTGCCGTGCAGCACCAGAAAACGCTGCACTTCCGACACGCTGGCATTTTTGGTGCTGACGAACGACAGCCGCGACGACTCGCCGTCCAGGTACCAATTGGCCTGGGCCGGCAGCGCAGCGGCGGTCAACAGCAGACTGGCGAAGGTTGTATAGAGGGAGCGGTTGAACATTGAACACTCGTGGGGGCGATAAACCTGCACGAACCTTAACCGCCCGCCAAGTTATTGCAAGCCCTGTGGGAGCGAGCCTGCTCGCGAATGCAATGCTCCCCGCACAGCATGTATTGCGGCTTGCGACGATTTCGCGAGCAGGCTCGCTCCCACAGGGGAGACCAGATAATTCAGGGATTCAGGCGACAGCCCTGGCGTTCGCTCAGCCACTGCGCGCTGTTGCTGCGGCCCATGCCGCTGACGGTGATGGTTTTGCTCGAAGCGTCATCGGTAAAACCGCTGGTTGGCAGCCATTGCTTCACATAGCCACGGCAATACCCGGCATCGTTGTTCATCACATAACGACACGAGCAATATTCCTTGGCGGTGTAGGCGCTGATGATGTCCGGGAAAGCCCAGAGGTTTTCCCGTTCATACCAACCCCAACCGAGCAGCACGACCAACAGCAACAATAGAAACCGCCTCATGGCCGCACCGCCTGCAACACGCGTTTGAGCAATTCGTTGTGCTTATAGCTGCCATCACGATCATCGCCGTAACGCACGATCACCAGTTTCTCGCTGGGCATCACATACAGCGCCTGGCCCCAGTGGCCGAGGGCGGCGAAGGTGTCGGGTGGGGCGTCGGGCCATGGTGATGTGGCGCCGTCGACAGGACGATTGAGCCACCAATGGCCGCCGGGGACGGCTTCGTCCTGATGCGCCTTGTAGCCGGCAAACGGTGTGAGGTTGAACGCGAGCCAATCCTCGGGCAGCAACTGCCGATCGTTCCAGCGCCCGCCCCGCGCCATCAACAGACCGACCCGCGCCAGATCCCGCGCGGTGAGATAGGCATAGGACGAGGCGACAAATGTGCCGCTGGCATCGCTTTCCCACACAACGTGGCGAATGCCCAACGGCTCGAACAATGCTGTCCACGGATAATCAGCATAACGCTCTGCGCCGACCATGGTTTTCAGGGCAGCGGCGAGCAGATTGCTGTCACCGCTGGAATAACGGAAAGCCTGACCCGCTGCGGCATAACTGTCGTGTGCGGCGGTGAACGCGGCCATGTCGCGATGGCCGCGGGTGTAGAGCATTGCCACCACCGAAGATTTCAGCGGGGCGTATTCGTAGTCCTCCTGCCAATTGAGACCGGAGGCCCAGTTCAGCAGATGGCCGAGGGTGATCGCCGGGTGTTTGTCCAGCGCCGGGTAGAACTTCAGCGCTGGATCATCGAGCTTGAACCGGCCTTCGCCGTAGGCCACACCGAGAACGGTTGCCAGCAGACTTTTGCTGATTGACCAGGTCAGATGTGGGGTCTGTGCAGTGGTCGGAGCGGCGTAGCGTTCGTAGATGATCTGGCCGTCGTGGATGATCAGCAAGGCGTCGGTGCGGATGCCTTCGCGGGTGGCGTCGTTGCGGGGCGCGAAGGCGTAGCTTTCCAGTGCTTCGACAGCCGGGCCGGTGATCTGCGGGGCGATGGGCCATTGCTCGCCGGGCCACTGTTCGGCGCGGACGGTGAGGCTGATCAGCAGCAGGAACAGCGACAGGCCTTTGAACATGGTGGGCGCTCTGGGAATGAACCTGTCGAGACTAGTCGGGGTTTATGACAAATTTTAGATGTTGGTCGTCCATGAAATTGCCATCGCTGGCAAGCCAGCTCCCACAGGGGTCCCAAGTGAACACACATTTCATGAACACCTTTGAAACCTGTGGGAGCGGGCTTGCCCGCGATGAGGCCAGTCAGGCCAACGCAAGAGCCTTGGCCAAGCGCTTGGCCCGGGCCCCTGCAGCCAATTGCATCACGCCTTGATCACGCTGCCACATCGCCGCCCACGCAGGATCACCCTGCACCAACGCCTGATCTACCTCGGTCTTGAGTGATTCAAACTGCGCAAACAACCCGCCCAGCAGTACATGCCCGGGCGGATTGTTCGGCGCTTGCCGACTGGCCTCGGCGCACCCGGCCAGCAGCGCCAGCAAACGCAATTGCAGGGCCTGCGGCCAGTCGCTGTCCTGGCCGACGCCGTACAACCACGCGGTCATGGCGCTGAGCACGTAGACATCTTCAAGGGTGCGAAACGGTTTGACGTAGGCGTCCCAGCCATCGCCGGCGAGCAATTCGCACAGGGCGCCGTCGAGGTACAGGCGGCCGTGGCTGATGTCCGGCATCAACGGCAACGCCGGAAGTTTTTCCACCTTCACACCGGGCTCGCCGGGATACACCACCGCCAGACTCAGGCGCGGTGTTTCGCCCGGCTCCTCACTGCGCGCAGCCACCAGCAGCCAATCGGCGGCGTCGCCTGCGGTGACGAAATCCTTGCGCCCACTCAAGCGCAAATCGCGCAGCCGCGTTTGCATATCGGCCGGGCGCAGGCTGCGTTGTTCGGTCGCGCACAAGGCGCCGAGGCTCAGCGGCGCGCTCGGCCACAACATGCGCAGCGCCGCCTGATAACCCACCAGAAACGCCAGCCCCGGCGTCGCCATCCGCCGCCCGCCGGCCACCGCCAATTCGAACGGCGTGACGTTGCCCAGCGCCTGCAACAACGTTGCAAAGCCCTCGGCCAGATCAGCAGCGGCGGGCAAGCGTTCACGGCGGTGCAACAGATCTGGCCAGGGCATGGGCGCCTCCTTGTGGGCTGTCATATAAGCATCACCGAACGTTCATGGCGATGACACCGGGGCTACATAGCCTGACTTTGCACAACACGGCTGCATAAAGAAAGTCGATCGGCTGCAACCCACGACGGGTTAAAGGCCCGTACGGAGATTCACATGACGCAAATCGCCCGCATCAGCGACACCGGCAATGAACGCCGCCTGCAAGCCGAACGCCTGATCGGCGCCGAAGCCTTGCAGCAAGCCCAGGCCCTGCGCTTCGCCGTCTTCAGCGGCGAGTTCAACGCCAAACTCAAAGGCGCGGAACTGGGTCTGGACATGGATGATTATGATGTTCACTGCAGCCACATCGGCGTGCGTGATCTGAACACCGGGCGCCTAGTGGCGACCACGCGTCTGCTCGATCACACTGCCGCCAGCAGCCTCGGCAAGTTCTACAGCGAAGAAGAATTCAGCCTGCATGGCCTGGCGCATCTGCAAGGCCCGATCCTGGAAATCGGCCGCACCTGCGTCGATCCGGCGTACCGCAACGGCGGCACCATCGCCGTGCTCTGGGGCGAATTGGCCGAAGTGCTCAATCAGGGCGGCTACAGCTATCTGATGGGTTGCGCGAGCATCCCGATGCAGGACGGCGGCATTCAGGCCCACGCGATCATGCAGCGTCTGCGCGAGCGTTATCTGTGCACCGAACACCTGCGCGCTGAGCCGAAAAATCCTCTGCCGACGCTGGATATCCCGTCCAACGTCATCGCCGAAATGCCACCGCTGCTCAAGGCCTACATGCGCCTCGGGGCGAAGATCTGCGGCGAGCCGTGCTGGGACGAAGACTTCCAGGTCGCCGACGTGTTCATCCTGCTCAAGCGCGACGAACTCTGCCCGCGCTACGCCAAGCACTTCAAGGCGGCGGTGTGATGAGCCGGTTGCGGGTGTACGCGCGAATCGCGCGAGTGCTGCTGGTGGTGACGCTGGGGCTGACCATGGCCAGCGTCTTCGGCGTGTTCGAACGCATCGGTCTGGCCCACTCGATGGAGCGGCGCCAGCGCTGGTCGCGCTTTTTCATGGCACGGCTGAGCAATGCCCTGCCGTTTCGCGTGAGCGTGCATGGCGAGCTGCCAAAACAGCCAATGCTGTGGGTGAGCAATCACGTGTCGTGGACCGACATTCCGTTGCTGGGCATGCTCACACCGCTGTCGTTTCTGTCCAAGGCCGAAGTGCGCACCTGGCCGGTGGCCGGCTGGCTCGCGGCCAAGGCCGGCAGCCTGTTCATCCGCCGTGGCTCGGGCGACAGCCAGTTGATCCGCAAGCAGATGACCCGCCATCTGCAAACCGAACATGCGCTGCTGATGTTCCCCGAAGGCACCACCACCGATGGCCGTTCGCTGCGCACCTTTCATGGTCGCCTGCTGTCGGCGGCGATCGATTCCGAGGTGATGCTGCAACCGGTGGCGATCCGTTATCTGCGTGACGGCGAAATCGACACGCTCGCACCGTTCATTGGTGACGATGATTTGCTCTCGCATCTGATGCGCCTGTTCAGCCATGACTGCGGCGATGTCGAGGTGCATCTGCTCAAGCCGATTGCCTGTCAGGGCCGCGAGCGCGCGGCGCTGGCGTTCGAAGCGCAGCAGGCGGTGCAGAAGGTGTTGTTTGGATCGATTCCGGAAACCCGACAATCGCCAATGCGCCCGGCAATCGCTGCCTGAAACACAAATCCCCAAATCACCTGGGCCCCCTGTGGGAGCGGGCTTGCCCGCGAAAGCGGTTGATCAATCAACATCAAAGTTGAATGTGCCGACGCTATCGCTGGCAAGCCAGCTCCCACAGGGATTCAGGTTGTATGTGATTGCACTGCAAAATCCTGCAATTGCGGATAAAACAGGCTGAAGTCCTCACTCAGCGGCTCATACAACCGCCGCAACTCCGCCATCGCCCCAGCCAACTCCTCGGGTCTGGTCAGGCGCCGCGAGATCCCGCGCAGCACCTGTTCCAGCACCTCAAACTCGCGATACGAGCCCAGCCAGTCGTTGGCGACCATGTGCGGGGCGATCTTTGCCAGCCGCTCCGGCAGTTGCCGTTCGCGGGACAGCACCTGATAGACGTCTGCGGTGAACTGCTCCAGCGGTCGGTCGGCATACAGCGTCCAGTCCCGCGCCAGGCAATGATCGAAAAACACATCGAGGACGATTCCGGCATAGCGCCGCCGCGTTTCGCTGAAGCGCCCCAAAGCAATGTCGACCAGTGGATGGCGATCGGTGAAGACGTCGATGCGCCGATGCAGCGCAATCGCCGCCTCCACTTCCGGGTCGAACTGGCCTTGCAGCCGACCTTTGACAAAGTCGCCATACAGGCTGCCGAGTAACTGTCCGGGGCGCTGGCCGCCGAGATGCAAATGCGCGAGATAGTTCATGGGCGCAGCTTAGCACTGCGTTCGCTCCTCCAGCATCCTCGTATCGTTATAACCCGATATAGCGATTTATGCGTTCGTCAGACCGAATTCATATTGGTATATCGCGATCCAACGATTTAAAGTTCGCTCCATCGCGATATATCGCCACTGCCACCACGAGCCCAAGCCATGAACCTCGACCTCGACGAAATAATAAAAGCCCTGGCGCACCCAGTACGGCGAGACATCCTCAACTGGCTGAAAGACCCGAAAGGCGAATTCCCCGAGCAGTTGCACAACCACGAATACGGTATTTGCGCCGGGCAGATCGATCAGCGTTGCGGCCTGTCGCAATCGACCGTGTCGGCCCACTTGGCGACGTTGCAACGGGCCGGGCTGATCAGCAGCCAGAAGGCCGGGCAGTGGCATTTCTTCAAACGTAACGAGGACGTCATCCAGGCGTTTCTCAGCACCCTCAGTAAAGAGCTCTGACCCTTAACGTCAGCCAGCCGACAAGGAAACCTGCATGCCCCTTTCGCTTCTCATCCTCGCCCTGAGCGCCTTCGCCATCGGCACCACCGAGTTCGTCATCATGGGCCTGCTGCCCGACGTGGCGGCGGACCTCGGCGTGTCGATTCCCGGCGCCGGCTGGCTGGTCACCGGTTACGCCCTGGGCGTGGCCATCGGTGCGCCGTTCATGGCGCTGGCCACCGCGAAGCTGCCGCGCAAGGCCGCGCTGGTGGCGTTGATGGGCATCTTTATTGTCGGCAACCTGCTCTGCGCCATCGCCAGCGACTACAACGTGCTGATGTTTGCCCGGGTCGTCACCGCTTTGTGCCACGGTGCATTCTTCGGCATCGGTTCGGTGGTGGCGGCCAATCTGGTCGCGCCCAACAAACGTGCCTCGGCGGTGGCGTTGATGTTCACCGGTCTGACCCTGGCCAACGTACTTGGCGTACCGCTGGGCACCGCATTGGGTCAGGAAGCCGGCTGGCGTTCGACCTTCTGGGCGGTGACCGTCATCGGTGTGATCGCGCTGATCGGCCTGATCCGCTTTCTGCCGGCCAAGCGTGACGAAGAGAAACTCGACATGCGCGCCGAACTGGCCGCCCTCAAGGGTGCCGGTATCTGGCTGTCGCTGAGCATGACCGCGCTGTTCGCCGCCTCGGTCTTCACCCTGTTCACCTACGTTGCCCCACTGCTTGGGGAAGTCACCGGTGTGTCGCCGCGTGGCGTGACCTGGACGCTGATGCTCATCGGTCTGGGCCTGACGGTCGGCAACATCATCGGCGGCAAACTCGCCGACAAAGGCATGGCCGCCACGCTGATCGGCGTGTTCATCGCCATGGCCGTGGTGTCCACGGTGCTGAGCTGGACCAGCGTCGCGCTGATCCCGACCGAGATCACTCTGTTCCTCTGGGCCACCGCGTGTTTCGCCGCTGTGCCGGCGCTGCAAGTCAATGTGGTGACCTTCGGCAAGGCTGCGCCGAACCTGGTTTCGACCCTGAACATTGGCGCCTTCAACGTCGGCAATGCCCTCGGCGCTTGGGTCGGCGGCAGCGTCATCGCCCACGGCTACGGCCTGACCAGCGTGCCACTGGCTGCCGCCGCACTGGCAGTGCTCGCCCTGCTGGTGACCCTGATTACTTTCCGTCAGAACGGCAATGCCGAGCTGGCGCCTGCTTCCAACTGATCAACTTCCTTATTAAAAGAGGCTTTTAGACATGGCGACTATTTTCGACCCGATCAAACTCGGCGACATCGAGCTGAACAACCGCATCATCATGGCCCCGCTGACCCGCTGCCGCGCCGACGAAGGTCGTGTGCCGAACGCGCTGATGGCCGAATACTACGTACAACGCGCCTCGGCCGGCCTGATCCTCAGCGAAGCCACTTCGGTAACGCCGATGGGCGTCGGCTACCCGGACACCCCGGGCATCTGGTCCAACGATCAAGTGCGTGGCTGGGCCAACGTGACCAAAGCGATTCACGGCGCCGGCGGCAAGATCTTCCTGCAACTGTGGCACGTTGGCCGCATTTCCCACCCTTCGTACCTGAACGGTGAAGCACCGGTCGCGCCAAGCGCCATCCAGCCAAAGGGCCACGTCAGCCTGGTGCGGCCACTGGCCGACTACCCAACCCCGCGCGCCCTGGAAACCGCTGAAATCGCCGACATCGTCGACGCCTACCGCACCGGCGCCGAGAACGCCAAGGCCGCCGGTTTCGACGGCGTGGAAATCCACGGCGCCAACGGTTACCTGCTCGACCAGTTCCTGCAAAGCAGCACCAACCAGCGCACCGACCAGTACGGCGGCTCGCTGGAAAACCGTGCACGCCTGCTGCTGGAAGTGACCGACGCCGCGATCGAAGTCTGGGGCGCTGGTCGCGTTGGTGTGCACCTGGCACCGCGTGCCGATTCCCACGACATGGGCGATGACAACCTCGCCGAAACCTTCACTTACGTCGCCCGTGAACTGGGCAAGCGTGGCATCGCGTTCATCTGCTCGCGTGAAAAAGAAGGCGCCGACAGCCTCGGCCCGCAACTGAAAGAAGCGTTCGGTGGCCCGTACATCGCAAACGAGAAGTTCACCAAGGAAAGCGCCAACGAGTGGCTGGCCAGCGGTAAGGCAGACGCCGTAGCGTTCGGCGTGCCGTTCATTGCCAACCCGGACCTGCCGGCACGTTTACAGGCCGATGCGCCGTTGAACGAGCCGCATCCGGAGACTTTCTACGGTAAAGGTCCGGTCGGTTATATCGACTATCCGACCTTGTAATCACGCTGTAGCGCAGAAATGAAAAAGCCCCGGACTTGTGAGAGTCCGGGGCTTTTTGTTGTTGGCGCAGGGTAAGAGCCTGCGAACACCGTTTCACAACAGCGACACAATTTCCCTACAAAATCCACGACTCGCTACGTTTAAACTCCCCGCCGCGATGATCAGCCATGGCGGCTGATTGACATCCTGCCGGGCAATTGCGCATTTTGTTTCATTTGCGCAGGCTTGGGCTCAGGCGCAGCATGTCCAGCCCGGTGTCGACCCAGCGTTCAGCCTCGGCATGCAGTTCGAAGCTGTCCGGAGCCAGCAGCCAGCCGTACAGCAGGCCGTCGATGTAGGCATGAATGCTGATCGCCGCGCGGGCGGTGTCGAGATCTTCCGGCAACTGGCCGCGATTCACCGCATTACGCAAGGTCAGGCCGATGCGCAGATTGCAATCGAGACTGGCCGTCCGGCGCTGCTGGCGCAGATCGCACATTTCATCGGTGAACTCGCACTTATGAAACAGAATTTCGTTGATGCGCCGGGTTTTCGGGTCCAGTGCAACTTGATGAAACAAATGAATCAGCAACTGCCGCATGCAGCCCAGCGGGTCCGGTTCGTCCTCGCTTTCGCTGGCCTTGGCCAGTTCATCCAGCGGTTCGTGCAGGCTGTCGAGCATGGCCTGGACCAGGTCGGCCTTGTTGCTGAAATGCCAGTAGATGGCGCCACGCGTCACGCCGGCGAGGGTCGCGATGTCCGCCAGGGTGGTGCGGGCAACCCCCCTTTCATAAAAGGCTTTCTCGGCCGCTTCCAGAATCTGGCTGCGGGTTTCCTGAGCTTCCTCTTTGGTACGACGGACCATGGCAGTAAAACCTCAAACAGGATGTTTCAGGGATGGCTGAATATCCGCTGAATAAAGAGGGGGCGATCTCTCGTGAATCGACTCCCCGGCCTACAATTTCAAACCTTGCGACGACTTTTGTATCAGGGTGGGTACGCGGCGCAGGTGTTTACAAACAACCATGAACGTAAGTATATTACTTAGCAAGCTACTTATCCACCCGGTGCCCGACTTTTACTCTTTCACACTTCTTGTGCGCTTCTTGCGCGCCTGACCCGAGGATCTTCATGCAATTCAAGCCAGCTGTTACCGCTCTGGTCACTGCCGTCGCCCTGGCATCGCTGCTCAGCGGATGTAAAAAGGAAGAAGCGGCCCCAGCCGCTCCGCCTCCTCAGGTCGGCGTCGTCACCCTGCAACCACAAGCCTTTACCCTGACCTCGGAACTTCCGGGCCGCACCAGTGCGTTCCGCATCGCGGAAGTTCGCCCGCAGGTCAACGGCATCATTCTCAAGCGCCTGTTCAAGGAAGGTGCCGACGTCAAAGCCGGCCAGCAGCTGTATCAGATCGATCCGTCGGTCTATGAAGCGACGCTGAAAAGCGCCGAAGCCGAGCTGCGTTCGACCAAGTCGATTTCCGACCGCTACAAGCAACTGGTCGACGAACAAGCCGTGAGCCGCCAGGAATACGACACCGCACTGGCCAACCGCCTGCAATCGGAAGCATCGTTGCAGAGCGCGCAGATCAACGTGCGCTACACCAAGGTCTACGCGCCGATTTCCGGCCGGATCGGCCGCTCTTCGGTGACCGAAGGCGCACTGGTCAGCAATGGCCAGGCCGATGCAATGGCAGTGATTCAGCAGCTCGACCCGATCTACGTCGACGTGACCCAATCGTCGGTGGAACTGCTGGAACTGCGCCGCGAGCTGGAAAGCGGCCGTTTGCAGAAGGCTGGCGACAACGCCGCTGCGGTCAAGCTGACCCTGGAAGACGGCAGCCAGTACAAGCTCGACGGCAAGCTGGAATTCTCCGAAGTCTCGGTTGACCAGACCACCGGCTCGGTAACCCTGCGCGCAGTGTTCCCGAACCCCGATCACACCCTGCTGCCAGGCATGTTCGTTCACGCCCAGCTGCAAGCCGGCGTCAACAGCGCAGCGATCCTCGCGCCGCAACAAGGCGTGACCCGCGACCTCAAAGGCACCCCGACCGCACTGGTCGTCGGCGCCGACAACAAGGTCGAGCTGCGTCAGCTCAAGGCCAGCCGCACTGTCGGCAGCCAGTGGCTGATCGAAGACGGCCTGAAGGCCGGCGATCGTCTGATCACCGAAGGGCTGCAGTACGTCAAACCGGGCGTCGAGGTCAAAGCGACCGAGGCGACTAACGTCGGCACCAAGAACCCGGCCCCCGCACAGGCAGCTGACAAAGCCGCCGGCGGCAAAGGGGAGTAACCCATGTCAAAATTCTTCATCGACCGTCCGATTTTCGCCTGGGTAATCGCCCTGGTGATCATGCTGGTCGGGGCACTTTCGATCCTGAAATTGCCGATCAACCAATACCCGAGCATTGCGCCACCGGCCATTGCGATCCAGGTGACCTACCCGGGCGCGTCCGCACAAACCGTGCAGGACACCGTGGTGCAGGTCATCGAGCAACAGCTCAACGGTATCGACAACCTGCGTTATGTGTCTTCGGAAAGTAACTCCGACGGCAGCATGACCATCACCGCGACCTTCGAGCAAGGCACCAACTCCGACACCGCGCAGGTCCAGGTCCAGAACAAGCTGAACCTGGCTACCCCGCTGCTGCCGCAGGAAGTGCAGCAACAGGGTATCCGCGTGACCAAGGCAGTGAAGAACTTCCTGCTGGTGATCGGCGTGGTGTCGCGTGACGGCAGCATGACCAAGGACGACCTGTCCAACTACATCGTGTCGAACATGCAGGACCCGATCTCGCGGACCGCCGGTGTCGGTGACTTCCAGGTCTTCGGTGCGCAGTACGCGATGCGCATCTGGCTCGACCCGGCCAAGTTGAACAACTTCAACCTGACCCCGGTCGACGTGAAGAATGCGATTGCTGCGCAGAACGTCCAGGTGTCGTCCGGTCAGCTCGGTGGCTTGCCTGCCGTGCAGGGCCAGCAACTGAACGCGACGATCATCGGCAAGACCCGTCTGCAGACCGCCGAGCAGTTCAAGGAAATCCTGCTCAAGGTCAACAAGGACGGCTCGCAGGTTCGCCTCAAAGACGTGGCTGAAGTCGGCCTCGGCGGTGAGAACTACGCGATCAGCGCCCAGTTCAACGGCAGCCCGGCTTCCGGTCTGGCGGTGAAACTGGCCAACGGCGCCAACGCCCTCGATACCGCCAAAGCGCTGCGCAACACCATCGACAGCCTCAAGCCGTTCTTCCCGCAAGGCATGGAAGTGGTGTTCCCGTATGACACCACCCCGGTGGTGACCGAGTCGATCAAAGGCGTGGTGCACACGCTGGTCGAAGCGATCGCGCTGGTGTTCCTGGTGATGTTCCTGTTCCTGCAGAACTTCCGCGCCACCGTCATCACCACGATGACCGTGCCAGTGGTGCTGCTCGGTACATTCGGCATCCTCGCCGCCGCCGGTTTCAGCATCAACACCCTGACCATGTTCGGCATGGTGCTGGCCATCGGTCTGCTGGTGGACGACGCCATCGTCGTGGTGGAAAACGTCGAGCGGGTGATGAGCGAAGAAGGCTTGTCACCGAAGGAAGCGACGAAGAAGTCCATGGGCCAGATCCAGGGCGCACTGGTCGGTATCGCCCTCGTGCTCTCGGCGGTACTGCTGCCGATGGCGTTCTTCAGCGGCTCCACCGGTGTGATCTACAAGCAGTTCTCGATCACCATCGTTTCGGCCATGGCCCTGTCGGTACTGGTTGCCCTGATCTTCACCCCGGCGCTGTGCGCGACCATGCTCAAGCCGATTCCGAAAGGCGAGCACGGTACCCCGAAGAAAGGTTTCTTCGGCTGGTTCAACCGTAACTTCGACCGTGGCGTACGCAGCTACGAGCGCGGCGTCGGCAACATGCTGACCCGCAAGGCGCCGTACCTGCTGGCGTATCTGCTGATCGTCGTGGGCATGATCTGGCTGTTCACCCGCATCCCGACCGCGTTCCTCCCGGAAGAAGACCAGGGCGTTCTGTTCGCTCAGGTGCAGACCCCGGCCGGTTCCAGTGCCCAGCGCACGCAGGTGGTCGTGGACGAAATGCGTGAGTACCTGCTGCGTCCGAACAAGGACGGCGGTGAGGCGGACGCGGTGGCTTCGGTGTTCACCGTGACCGGCTTCAACTTCGCCGGCCGTGGGCAGAGCTCGGGTATGGCGTTCATCATGCTCAAGCCGTGGGGCGAACGTAACGCCGACAACAGCGTGTTCAACCTCGCTGCGCGTGCCCAGCAACACTTCTTCAGCTTCCGCGACGCGATGGTGTTTGCCTTCGCCCCGCCAGCGGTTCTGGAATTGGGTAACGCCACCGGTTTCGACGTGTTCCTGCAGGACCGCGCCGGTATCGGTCACGAAAAACTGATGGAAGCGCGCAACCAGTTCCTCGGCATGGCGGCGCAAAGCAAGGTGCTGACCCAGGTGCGTCCGAACGGCCTGAACGATGAGCCGCAGTTCCAGCTGGAAATCGATGACGAGAAGGCCAGTGCCCTCGGCATCACCATCAGCGACATCAACAACACCCTGTCGATCGCGCTGGGCAGTAGCTACGTCAACGACTTCATCGACCGTGGTCGGGTGAAGAAAGTCTACGTGCAGGGCCAACCGGACTCGCGCATGAGCCCCGAAGACCTGAAGAAGTGGTACGTGCGTAACGCCGAAGGCACCATGGTTCCGTTCTCGGCGTTCGCCAAGGGCGAGTGGGTCTACGGTTCGCCGAAGCTGGCGCGCTATAACGGTGTGGAAGCGGTCGAGGTCCTCGGGGCTCCGGCGCCGGGCTACTCCACCGGTGAAGCGATGGCTGAAGTCGAAGCGATTGCCAAGAAGCTGCCGTCCGGTGTCGGTATTTCCTGGACCGGTCTGTCCTACGAGGAACGTCTGTCCGGCTCGCAAGCGCCAGCGCTGTACGCCCTGTCGCTGCTGATGGTGTTCCTGTGTCTGGCGGCGCTGTATGAGAGCTGGTCGATTCCGATCGCGGTCATGCTCGTGGTACCGCTGGGGATCATCGGTGCGCTGATGGCTACCAGCCTGCGCGGTCTGTCCAACGACGTGTACTTCCAGGTGGGCTTATTGACGACCATCGGTCTGGCGGCTAAAAACGCCATTCTGATCGTCGAGTTTGCCAAGGAACTGCATGAACAGGGACGCAGCCTGCGTGACGCGGCGATTGAAGCCTGCCGCATGCGTCTGCGCCCGATCATCATGACCTCGCTGGCCTTCGTCCTCGGTGTGGTACCGCTGGCGATCTCCACCGGCGCCGGTTCAGGCAGTCAGCACGCGATCGGTACCGGCGTGATTGGCGGTATGCTCACGGCCACGATCCTGGCGATCTTCTGGGTCCCACTGTTCTTCGTTACTGTGTCGTCCATCGGTCAGCGCAAAAAGACCGACGCGGATGACACTACTGAAACTCCTAAAGAGGCTGGCCAATGAGCAAGTCGCTACTCTCCATCGCAGTCGCCGCCTTCGTGCTGAGCGGTTGCTCGCTGATACCTGACTATCAGCAGCCTGAGGCTCCGGTCGCAGGCCAGTACCCGCAGGGGCCGGCATATTCGCCGGCCCAGGCTCCGGCGCAAGCCGCTGCCGAACAGGGCTGGAAGCAGTTTTTCCATGACCCGGCCCTGCAACAGCTGATCCAGGTCGCCCTGGAAAACAACCGCGACCTGCGTGTCGCGGCGCTGAACATCGACGCTTACGCGGCGCAGTACCGCATCCAGCGCGCCGACCTGTTCCCGGCAGTGTCGGCCAATGCCGCCGGCAGCCGCCAGCGTCTGCCGGCCCGTGCCTCGCAGACCGGCGAGTCGATGATCAGCAGTTCGTATTCCGCCACCGTCGGCGTCAGCGCCTACGAACTCGACCTGTTCGGTCGGGTGCGCAGCCTGAGCGAGCAAGCGCTGCAACAGTACTTCGCTACTGAAGAAGCACGCCGCAGTACGCAGATCAGTCTGGTCGCCAACGTCGCCAATGCCTACCTGACCTGGCAGGCGGACAAGGAACTGCTCAAGCTGACGCAGGACACCCTCGGTGCCTTCGAAGAAAGCTACAAATTGACCAGCCGCAGCAACGAAGTCGGTGTGGCTTCGGCGCTGGATCTGGCGCAGTCGCGTACCTCGGTGGAAAACGCCCGGGCGCAACTGGCGCGTTACACCCGCCAGGTCGCGCAGGACGAAAACAGCCTGACCCTGCTGCTCGGCACCGGCATTCCGGCCAACCTGCAAACGGCCAAACCGCTGTCCGATGATCTGCTCAGCGACGTGCCGGCCGGTCTGCCTTCGGACCTGCTGCAACGTCGTCCGGACATCCTCCAGGCCGAGTACAACCTGAAGGCGGCCAACGCCAACATCGGCGCGGCGCGTGCAGCGTTCTTCCCGAGCATCAGCCTGACCGCCAACGCGGGCAGCCTGAGCCCGGATCTGTCCGGTCTGTTCAAGGGTGGCTCGGGGACGTGGCTGTTCCAGCCGCAGATCAACCTGCCGATCTTCAACGCCGGCAGCCTGCGCGCCAGCCTCGACTACGCCAAGATCCAGAAGGACATTGGCGTGGCGAACTACGAAAAGTCGATTCAAACGGCCTTCCAGGAAGTCGCCGACGGCCTCGCCGCCCGCCAGACCTACACCGAGCAGCTGCAAGCGCAGCGTGACTTCGTTCAGGCCAACCAGGATTACTACCGCCTGGCCGAACGTCGCTACCGCATCGGCGTCGACAGCAACCTGACCTTCCTCGATGCCCAGCGTCAGTTGTTCAGCGCACAACAAGCGCTGATCACCGACCGCCTCGCGCAGCTGACCAGTGCGGTCAACCTGTACAAGGCCCTGGGCGGTGGCTGGAATGCGCAGACCGCGCAGAACGAAGCGCTGAAAGAAGAAGCCCCGAAGATGAAGCTGTTCTGATCATCGGCTGACTACATCAAGCCCACCTTATTGGTGGGCTTTTTGTTGCCTGTCGCAAAGGTTTAGCGGCCGAACTGGCCTCTTCGCGAGCAGGCTCGCTCCCACAGGGAAACGCATTCCAGTTGTGGGAGCGAGCCTGCTCGCGAAGAGGACCTCACACTCACCACAAATCCGCATGAATCTTGCGTTCGATAACCGCCCAAAACCCGCTTTCAGCAATTGAACCCGAGCATACAGGCCCTTCACCATTCATCTCAGAAAACCAATAACAACAAGGTTCGACACCATGCTCCAGTGCCCTGCCCCGCCCGGCTGACCGCCACCGCTGCATCTCAGACCTGCATCACGTTGCCTGCGCCGCACCCGCCGCGACAGCGCAGCCGTTCGCCTTACAAAAACAAGAGAGACCCAAGTCCATGACAGTTTTCCCTGTGCCTTACGCATTGCCCGCTGTGATCGCCCTGGCCATCGCCGGTCTGGCCCTGCCGGCAAGCGCCGAAGAAGGCGGCTTCGTTGAAGGCGCCAAGGTCAACCTCAACCTGCGCAACTTCTATATCAACCGCAACTTCACCAACCCGACCAAGGCCCAAGGCAAGGCTGAAGAGTGGACACAGAGTTTCATCCTCGACGCCAAATCCGGCTTTACCCAAGGCACGGTCGGTTTCGGCATGGACGTACTCGGGCTGTATTCGATCAAGCTCGATGGCGGTAAAGGCACGGGCGGCACGCAGTTGTTGCCGCTGGACCGTGACGGCCGCCCGGCGGACAACTTCGGTCGCACCAACGTCGCTTTCAAAGCCAAACTGTCCCAGACCGAGGTGAAGGTCGGCGAGTGGATGCCGGTATTGCCGATTCTGCGTTCGGACGACGGTCGCTCGCTGCCGCAAACCTTCCGTGGCGGCCAGATCACCTCCAAGGAAATCGCCGGCCTGACCCTCTATGGCGGCCAGTTCCGCGCCAACAGCCCGCGCGACGACAGCAGCATGAGCGACATGTCGATGACCGGCAAAGCCGCGTTCACCTCTGATCGTTTCAACTTCCAGGGCGGCGAATACCTGTTCAACGACAAGCGCACACAGATCGGCCTGTGGAACGCGCAACTCAAGGACATCTACAGCCAGCAGTACCTCAATGTGCTGCACAGTCAGCCGCTCGGCGACTGGACGCTGGGCGCCAACCTCGGCTTTTTCTACGGTAAGGAAGATGGCAGCGCGCGTGCCGGCGATCTGGACAACAAGACCTGGTACGGCATGTTTTCGGCCAAGTACGGCGGCAACACGTTCTACCTCGGCTTGCAGAAATTGACCGGCGACAGCGCGTGGATGCGGGTCAACGGCACCAGTGGCGGCACGCTGGCCAACGACAGCTACAACGCCAGTTATGACAACGCTCAGGAACGCTCCTGGCAGCTGCGCCACGACTACAACTTCGCCGCCATGGGCATCCCCGGCCTGACCCTGATGAACCGCTACATCAGCGGCGACAACGTGCACACCGGGACAATCACCGACGGCAAGGAATGGGGCCGCGAATCGGAACTCGGTTACACGGTGCAGAGCGGCACGTTGAAGGATCTGAACGTCAGATGGCGCAACTCGACCATGCGCCGCGACTTCAGCAACAACGAGTTCGATGAAAATCGCCTGATCGTCAGCTACCCGATCAGCCTTCTCTAACCACACATGCCCCACTGTGGGAGCGAGCCTGCTCGCGAAAGCGCAGCTTCAGTCGACATCTCTGTCGAATTTGAAATGGCCTTCGCGAGCAGGCTCGCTCCCACATTTGATTCCCATCACAGATGCATGCCATTGGTCAGGCCATGTAGCGCTTTTGCGGGCGACAGTTACAGTGAGCAAACCTGAAGGACTCAGGTGCTCCAACCCTTCACGCTTCCGTTTCGTAGTCGGTCTCCAGCTGTGCACCAGGTTGTCATCGGAAGACACCATTTGATCACCGGAGGATCACCTCATGATCACGCGCTGCACCACTGCACCCGATTGGGACGCCAAGGCGTACCAGCAGTTTTCCCGTCTCAGACAACGTCCGGTCAACGAATTGCTCGACCGTATCGAACTGCAAAATCCCCAACGTATTTACGATCTGGGCTGCGGCACCGGCATCGCTACGCAGTTGCTGGCCAAGCGTTGGCCGCGTGCGCGATTGCAGGGCATCGACAGCTCGGCGCAGATGCTCGACGAGGCCCGAGGCCTGCCGATCAAGGCCTTGTGGAAACAATCTGATCTGCTGGACTGGCAGCCTGAGCAACCGGCGGATCTGCTGTTCGCCGCCGCTGTGCTGCATTTTCTCGATGACCACGAAACCTTGCTGCCGCGCCTGCTCGGCTATTTGAATCCTGGCGGCTGCCTCGCAGCGCACATGCCGGATTGGCGCGACGCGTTGTGGTATCGGTTGATGCTGCAAACGTTGGAGGACGCCGGCCCCGGGGGCGCACCATTGGGCACGCCGGAACTGCGCCGGCGCATGGCCGCGCGGCCGCTACTGACGCTGGAGGACTACTACCGTCTGCTCGCGCCAATGACCGCGTCGCTGGACATTTGGGAGACCGAACAACTGCAAGTGGTCGACGGCAAATCGCCGGTGTATGACTGGATCAAGGTCTCGGCGTTAAGACCAGTCATGCAGGCGCTGGATTCAGTGCAGCAGGCGCGGTTTATCTATCACTACCTGATGCGGGTGCATGAGCATTATCCGCAAGAGGAGGATGGGCATACGTTGTTTGCGTTCAAGCGGATATTCATTGTCGCCAGGGTTTGAGTGCATGTGCTGATTAACACATCACGGCGTCTGCCGCTTTCGCGAGCAAGCTCGCTCCCACATTTGTTTTGTGATCGACACAACTCCAATGTGGGAGCTTGCTCGCGAAGGCGTAATTTCGGGCGCCATCAATCCCGGGATTCGACTCCTAGCTCATCCCACACCGACTCCGCCAGATGAAACGTCGCGTTCGCCGCCGGGATGCCGCAGTAAATTGAGCTCTGCATGATCACTTCCTTGATCTCGCCACGGCTCACGCCGTTGTTGGCCGCCGCGCGCAGGTGCAGTTTCAGTTCGCCCTCGCGGTTCATGCCGATCAGCATGGCGATGGTGATCAGGCTGCGGGTATGGCGGGGCAGGCCCGGGCGGGTCCAGATGTCGCCCCAGGCGTGGCGGGTGATCATCTCCTGGAATTCGGAGTTGAACTCGGTCAGCGTGGTCAGGCTGCGATCGACGTGGGCATCGCCCAGCACCGCGCGGCGGACTTGCATGCCTTCGTCGTAACGTTGTTTCTCGTCCACAAATTCTTCCTCACTGAGCCTGCAAAAACGCCAGCACACGGTCGCTGAAAGCGGCGCCGGCCTGCACGTTGGACAAATGCGCCGCATGGAACTCGGCGTACTCGGCACCGCGCACGTGGTCGCGGATGAAGTGCCCGCCGGACGGCGGCGTCACCGCATCTTTGCTGCCGGCAATCACCAGCAACGGCACGTTGATCGAAGCCAGTTGTTCACGGAAATCGGCATCGCGCACGGCCGCGCAGTTGGCCGCATAGCCTTGTGGATTGGTCGCGGCAAGCATGTCGGTAATTTTCTTCGCCGCTTCGGGATGGGCTGCGGAAAAGTCCGGGGTAAACCAGCGCGCAATCGAGGCATCACGCAGTGCGATCATCGCCGCCGGGCCGTCGCGCATTACGGTTTCGATGCGCGGATTCCATACCGACGGATCGCCGATTTTCGCCGCCGTGTTGCACACGATCAGTTTGTGCAGACGATGGCCTGCGTTGATCCCCAGCCACTGACCGATCAGCCCGCCCATCGACAGTCCGCAGAAATGCGCGCGCTCGATATGCAGCGCATCGAGCAGACCGAGCACGTCGCGACCGAGTTGTTCGATGCTGTACGGCCCCTCGGTAACCAGCGATTGACCGTGGCCGCGCGTGTCGAAACGCAGCACGCGGAAATGCTCGGTGAATGCCGGCATTTGCGCGTCCCACATGTGCAGGTCGGTGCCCAGCGAGTTGGACAGCACCAGCACCGGCGCCTCCGCCGGGCCCTCAATTTCATAGTGCAGTTCGCCATCGGCGAGTTGAACGAAAGCCACAGCCCTCTCCTTCAGACAGTCAAAGCGTTGTGTTCAGCCACCGCACGCTCGACCCAGACTTGCGCCTGGCCGAGGTAATGCGCGGGGTTGAGAAGATCATCGAGTTCAGCGCCACTGAGTTCGGCGGTGACTTGCGGCTCGTCAGCGAGCACCGCACGCAAATGGCGTTGCTCGGCCACTGCACGTTTGCAGCATTGTTCGAGCAGGTGATGCGCGGTGTCGCGGCCGACGCGTTGGGCAAGCACGATGCTCACCGCTTCGGCCAGCACCAGGCCTTGGGTCAGTTCGAGGTTGCGGGCCATGCGCGCCGCGTCGACTTCCAGACCGTCGGCCAGCAAGCGCGCCTGTTGCAGCGAACCGGACACCAGGCAGCAGATTTCCGGCAGGGTTTCCCATTCGGCATGCCACAAACCGAGGCTGCGTTCGTGCTCCTGCGGCATCGCGCTGAACAGCGTCGACACCAGCCCCGGCACCCGCGTGGCCGCGCCGATCAGCACCGCTGCGCCAACCGGGTTGCGCTTGTGCGGCATGGTCGACGACCCGCCTTTGCCCGGTGCCGCAGGCTCGAATACTTCCGCTGCTTCGGTCTGCATCAACAGGCTGATGTCGCGGCCGAATTTGCCGAGGCTGCCGGCGATGAGGCCAAGCACCGCGCCGAATTCGACGATGCGATCACGCTGGGTGTGCCACGGTTGCTCGGGCAGGGTCAGTTGCAGCTCTTCGGCCAAGGCCTCAGCGATCGGCAACGCCTGTGCCCCCAGCGCCGCGAGGGTGCCGGAGGCGCCACCAAATTGCAGCACCAGCAGACGCGGTTTCAGCTCCTGTAGACGCTGACGGCTGCGCGTGACGGCGCCCAGCCATCCAGCGATTTTCATCCCGAGAGTCACCGGCGTGGCATGTTGCAGCCAGGTGCGCCCGGCCAGTGGCGTGGTAGCGAAACGTTGTGCCTGAGCTGCGAGCGAGTCGGCCAGTTGCGCCAGTTGGTCTTCAATCAGCGCCAGCGCCTGGCGCAATTGCAGGACCAGCCCGGAATCCATCACGTCCTGACTGGTCGCGCCCAGATGCACATAGCGCTCGGCTTCGGCATCGCTCGAAGCGATCTGCTTGCCCAAGGCCTTGACCAGTGGAATCGCCGAATTGCCGGCCGTGGCAATCGCCTCGCCCAGCGCTGCGAAGTCATACAGACCGGCGTCGCACGCTGCGGCAATCGGTGCCACGGCCGATGAAGGAATCAGCCCGACCCGCGCCTCGGCCCGGGCCAGAGCCGCTTCGAAATCGAGCATCGCCTGCACCCGGCCCTGATCGCAGAACACTTCGCGCATATCGTGGGCGGTGAAGTAGGCATCAAACAATTGATTGCCCGGTCGCTGAGTCATAAACAGTCCTTGCCGGCGCGGGCCTCGCAGCCCGCGCACATGGGTTTACAGATCGTGGTGCAGATACTTCGCCTGCTTGGGCAAACGCAGACTGAACAGGAAGGCCACCGCCATCATCGCCGTGACGTACCAGTAGAAGGCGTTTTCCATGCCGCCGGCCTTGAGGCTCAGGGCCACAAACTCTGCCGAGCCGCCGAAGATTGCATTGGCCACCGCGTAAGCCAGGCCGACACCGAGGGCACGCACTTCCGGCGGGAACATCTCGGCTTTTACCAGACCGCTGATCGAGGTGTAAAAGCTCACAATCGCCAGCGCCAGGGTGATCAGTACGAAGGCGAGGAACGGGCTGCTGATGCTTTTCAGGCTGAGCAGAATCGGCACGGTGAACAGCGTGCCGAGCGCGCCGAACCAGAGCATCGAATTACGCCGGCCGATCTTGTCGGCGAGCATGCCGAACAACGGCTGCATGCACATATAAAGGAACAGCGCGCCGGTCATGATGTAGCTGGCGGTCTTGGCGTGCATCCCGGCGGTGTTCACCAGGTATTTCTGCATGTAGGTGGTGAAGGTGTAGAAAATCAGCGAGCCGCCAGCGGTGTAGCCGAGCACGGTGATGAACGCCGCTTTGTGATCGCGGAACAGTGCAGTGATGCTGCCGGCGTCTTTGTGCGCGCGGGTTTCCTTATTGGTGGTTTCCTTCAGCGAACGACGCAGGAACAGCGAAATCAGCGCCGCCACCGCACCGACCACGAATGGAATCCGCCAGCCGTAGGCACGCAGATCCTCTTCAGTGAGGAACTGTTGCAGCACCACCACCAGCGACACCGCCAGCAATTGCCCGCCAATCAGCGTCACGTACTGGAACGAGGCGAAGAATCCGCGCTGGCCCTTGAGCGCGACTTCGCTCATGTAAGTCGCGGTGGTGCCGTACTCGCCGCCCACCGACAGACCTTGCAGCAAACGCGCGAACAGCAAGAGCACTGGCGCCCAGACGCCGATGTCCTTGTAGGTCGGCAGGCAGGCAATCAGCAGCGAGCCGAAGCACATCATCAGAATCGAGATGAGCATCGAGTTCTTGCGCCCGTGCTTGTCAGCGACCCTGCCGAAAATCCAGCCACCAATCGGCCGCATCAGGAACCCGGCGGCGAACACGCCAGCGGTGTTGACCAGTTGCACGGTGGGGTTATCGGAGGGGAAAAACGCCGGGGCGAAATAGATCGCGCAGAAGGCGTAGACGTAGAAGTCGAACCACTCGACTAGATTGCCGGACGAAGCGCCGACGATGGCAAAGATGCGCTTGCTGCGCTCTTCGCCGGTGTAGTGGGAGGTGGTGGTTGTCATTGTTTTTTCACTCGATAGGGACAGTCACAGTCTAGACATACTTTGCAACAGTCCCGTTCCACATCGGATCATCACCCACGTCTGGATCAGCCTTTGTGGCGAGGGGATTTATCCCCGCTCGAGTGCGAAGCACTCGCAAATCAGATACACGCGGTTCATCTGAATACCGCGCCGACTGGTTTTTGGGGCTGCTTCGCAGCCCAGCGGGGATAAATCCCCTCACCACAGGGACTCTGTCCTGCGGGGGATTTGGGGTGTTCTCTCAATAATCGAAGAACACCGTCTCGGCATCGGTGCCCTGCAGAACCACATTCCACTGGTACACACCCGACGCATCCGCCTTGGCCAGCAACGTCTGGCGACGCTCCGCCGGCACGCACTCGAGCAACGGGTCAGCAACGTTTGCCGGTTCGCCCTCGAAATAAATCCGCGTCAGCAAGTGCTTGACCAGACCGCGAGCAAACACCAGCACCACCAGATGCGGCGCCTGGGTCGAGCCTTTCAACCCCGGCACGGTGCCCGGTTTGATCGTGGTGAAACGGAAGCGCCCTTCGGCATCCACCGGCACCCGGCCGAAGCCTTCGAAATTCGGGTCGAGCGGTTTGTCCTGCTGATCTTCCGGGTGGTCGTACTTGCCGGCGGCGTTGGCCTGCCAGACTTCGAGCATGGCGTCGTTGACGACATCGCCGTTGCCGTCGACCACCTGGCCGGTGATCGCCACGCGCTCGCCGAGGGTCAGCTCGTTGGCCAGGGTTTCGCGGTTCAGCCAGGTCAGGCCGATGTGGTAATACGGCCCGACGGTGTGGGACGTGGTCGCATAGAGCGTCATCTTATTTCTCCATCGGCGTGGCTTCACGGCCGCGCAGCACGATGTCCCAGCGGTAACCGAGGGCGTAGGACGGAATGGTTTTTTCCAGATCGAAAGCAGCGATCAGGCGTTCCTTGGCCGAAGTGTCCGGCACGCAGTTGTAGATCGGGTCATACGCCAGCAACGGGTCGCCGGGGAAATACATTTGCGTGACCAGTCGGGTGAGGATGCTCGGCCCGAACAGGGAAAAGTGGATGTGCGCCGGGCGCCAGGCGTTGTGGTGGTTGCCCCACGGATAGGCGCCGGGCTTGATGGTCTGGAACTGGTACCAGCCATCGGCATCGGTGACGGTGCGGCCGGTGCCGGTGAAGTTCGGGTCCAGCGGCGCGTCGTGCAGGTCGCGGGCATGGTTGTAGCGGCCGGCGGCGTTGGCCTGCCAGATCTCCACCAGAATGCCCGGCACCGGCAGGCCGTCTTCGTCGAGCACGCGGCCGTGAATGATGATGCGCTCGCCCAACGGCTCGCCGTCGTGCTGTGCGGTCAGGTCATTGTCCTTCTCGGCAACGTGTTCGGCGCCGATGGTCGGCCCGGTGATTTCCGACAGCGAGTGCGGCAGGTGCACCAACGGCTTGGACGGCGAGCGCAGGTTGGTGGATTGATACGTCGGGTGCAGGTAGTCAGGCTGAGTGCCTGCCTGTGGGCGACGGTAACCAGGCTTGTCAGTCATTTCGCTTTCCTCAGTTCTTGTAAGTGCCGCAGCGCGTCAGACACGTTCGATGGCCAGGGCCAGACCCTGGCCAACACCGACGCACATGGTCGCCAGACCTTTCTTGCCGCCAGTCTTTTCCAGATGATGCAGGGCAGTCAGCACCAGCCGCGCACCGCTCATGCCCAACGGGTGACCGAGAGCAATCGCGCCGCCATTCGGGTTGACCTGCGGCGCATCGTCGGCCAGGCCCAACTCGCGCAATACCGCGAGGCCCTGGCTGGCAAACGCTTCGTTGAGTTCGATCACGTCGAAATCGCTGACCGCCACGCCGAGGCGCTCGGTCAGTTTGCGCACCGCCGGCACCGGGCCGATGCCCATCACCCGTGGTGCGACGCCGGCGCTGGCCATGCCGAGCACTTTTGCGCGGGCGGTCAGGCCGTGTTTTTTCACCGCTTCGGCCGAAGCCAGAATCAGCGCAGCAGCACCATCGTTGACCCCGGAGGCATTGCCGGCGGTGACGGTTTTGTCCGCGCCGTTGACCGGTTTCAGCTTGGCCAGTGCTTCGATCGTGGTGTCGGCGCGCGGATGTTCGTCCTCGCTGACCACGGTTTCGCCCTTTTTGAGGGCGATGCGCACTTCGACGATTTCTTCAGCGAAGTAACCGGCAGCCTGCGCGGCGGCGGTACGTTGCTGACTGCGCAGAGCAAAGGCGTCCTGATCTGCGCGCGAAACCTTGTAGTCGTCGGCAACGTTGTCAGCAGTCTGCGGCATGGCATCGACGCCGTACTGCGCCTTCATCAGCGGGTTGATGAAACGCCAGCCGATGGTGGTGTCTTCCAGTTTCATGTTGCGCGAGAACGCCGCGTCGGCCTTGCCCATCACGAATGGCGCGCGGGACATCGACTCGACGCCGCCGGCAATCGCCAGCTCCATTTCGCCGCTGGCGATCGCACGGAATGCAGTACCGATCGCGTCCATGCCCGAAGCGCAGAGGCGATTGAGCGTAACGCCGGGCACGCTGTCCGGCAGCCCCGCCAGCAGCAGCGCCATGCGCGCAACGTTGCGGTTGTCTTCGCCGGCCTGGTTGGCGCAGCCGAGGAACACTTCATCGACGACGTTCCAGTCCACCGATGGATTGCGCTCCATCAGGGCCTTGATTGGCACGGCGGCGAGGTCATCGGCGCGCACGGCGGACAGTGCGCCACCGAAACGGCCGATAGGGGTGCGAATCGCGTCGCAGATATACACGTCACGCATCATGCTTCTCCCGGTGCCTGACCGTGGGCGGCAGCGGTGCGCGCTTCAAGATCACGCAGTGCGGTCAACTCGACTTCGGTCGGCTCAGCGGTGGTTTCAACGGAGTCGGCAAAACGAATCGCCCAACCGGTGGCGGCGACCACTTGCTCGCGGGTCGCGCCCGGATGCAGCGCGGTGACCACGAATTCGTGGGTGCCCTCCTCCGGTTCCATGATGCACAGGTCGGTGATGATGCCCACCGGCCCGGCGCCCGGCAGGCCCAGACGTTTACGCGAATCGCCACCTTCGCCGTGACCGACCGAGGTGATGAAGTCGAGCTTGTCGACAAACGACCGCGCCGACTGTTTAAGGATGATCAGCACGCTTTTCGCCGAACCGGCAATCTCCGGCGCGCCACCGGCACCCGGCAGACGCACTTTCGGCGCGTGGTAGTCGCCGACCACGGTGGTGTTGATGTTGCCGAAACGGTCAACCTGCGCGGCGCCGAGGAAACCGACGTCGATGCGCCCGCCCTGCAGCCAGTAGCGAAAAATCTCACCGGTCGGCACCACGGTGTCGGCGGTCTCGGCCAACTCGCCGTCACCGATCGACAGAGGCAGTACGCTCGGCTTGGCGCCAATCGGGCCGGATTCGTAGATCAGCACCACGTCCGGCGATGAAGTCAGGCGCGCGAGGTTGGCGGCTTTCGATGGCAGGCCGATGCCGACGAAACATACCGAGCCGTTCTTCAGGCGCCGGGCCGCCGCGACGGTCATCATTTCATTGGTGGTGTAAGTCATTACTTGGCCTCCGAGGCAGCGGCCAATTTGGCCTGGAATTCGCTGAAGTCAGCGCAGCCATGGATGTATTCGTTGATCCACGCGGTAAACGTCTCACGGTCGCGAGCGATCGGGTCCCACGCCTGATAGAAACGATTGTCACGCTCGGTGTAACCGTGGGCGTAGGACGGATGCGCGCCACCCGGCACGTGGCAGACCGCGCTCAAGGCCCAGGTCGGCAGTACGCAAGCGTTCATCGGTGCATTGAGATCGTCGACGATTTCTTCCACGGTGACGATGCAGCGCTTGGCCGCCAGCGCGGCTTCTTTCTGCACACCGAGAATGCCCCAGAGCAACACGTTGCCTTTGCGGTCGGCCTTCTGCGCGTGAATCACGGTGACGTCCGGGCGCACCGATGGCACTGCCGCCAGCACTTCGCCGGTGAACGGGCAGGTCACGGTTTTGATCAGCGGATTGACCTTCGGCAGGTCGGAGCCGGCGTAGGCACGCAGCACCGCGAACGGCAGGCCGGACGCGCCGGCGACGTAGGCGTTGGCGAGGTCGGCGTGGCTGTGCTCTTCGATTTCCAGCGCGTGCGGCCACTGCTTTTCGACGGCGTCACGCAAACGGTGCAGCGAACCAACACCCGGGTTGCCGCCCCAGGAGAAAATCAGTTTGCGCGCGCAACCGGCGCCGATCAGTTGGTCGTAGATCAGGTCAGGCGTCATCCGCACCAGCGTCAGATCTTTCTTGCCTTGACGAATGATTTCATGACCCGCTGCCGTAGGGATCAGGTGAGTGAAGCCTTCGAGGGCGACGGTGTCGCCGTCGTTGACGAATTGCTTCACCGCGTCGTGCAGCGAAAGGATCTCAGCCATGGAGCGGGCTCCTGTTCTTGTAAGGAATCGCCAGTGATAAAAAGGCGCGAGGTTCAGCGCCGGAGTCACTGAAGATTAAGCTCGGGAAATTCGCCAAACAATCCGATAATCGACTGAGTGTTCGTTTATCGAACGGATTGTTGCTTCCCTAATGATCGTTCCCACGCTCCGCGTGGGAATGCAGCCGGGGACGCTCCGCGTCCCTGTACAGCCGAACGCAGAGCGTCCGTTGAGGCATTCCCACGCGGAGCGTGGGAACGATCGTGAGTCTGCCTCAGGTCGCATCCGCATGACTGACCATGCCCTTGATCAGCACCGCAGCCGTCGCCAAACCGGCCGGGATCACCAGTGCGGTCAGCACCTGCTCGAAATTCCAGCCCAGGCCGAGCAAGGTTGCGCCCATCCACGCGCCGAGGATCGCGCCGAAGCGGCCGATGCCGAGCATCCACGACACCCCGGTCGCGCGGCCTTGAGTCGGGTAGAAGCGTGCCGCCAATGACGGCATCGCCGATTGCGCGCCGTTGACGCACATGCCTGCCACCAGCACCAGCGTCGCCAACAAGGTGATGTTGCCCAGGCTCTGCCCTACCGCGTAGGCAAACACCCCGGCCAGCAGGTAGAAAATGCCGATGACCTTGTGCGGATTGAAGCGATCCATCGCCCAGCCCACCCCGACCGCGCTCAACACGCCGCCAAACTGGAACAACGCACCGATGAACGCGGCCTGTTCCATACTCGCGCCGCTGTCGCGCATCAGCGTCGGCAGCCAACTGGTCAGCAGGTACACAATCACCAGGCCCATGAAATAAGTCAGCCACAACAGCAGCGTGCCGGTGCTGTATGTACCGGAGAAAATCACCGCAAAGACGTTGCGCGCCTTGACGGTTTTCTGCTCCGGCACGCTGAAGCTCGCAGCCTGGGCGACGGTGACCGGGTCGATCGGCGCGAGGGTCTTGCGTACTTTGTCGGTGCCACGGTTGCGCACCACCAGGTAGCGCGCCGATTCCGGCAGCCAGAACACCAATACCACCGCGAGGATCAGCGGCAGGATGCCACCGATCATCAGCAGCGCGTGCCAGCCGAATGCCGGGATCAGTTTTGCCGAGATGAAACCGCCGCCGGCCATGCCGAGGTTGAAGCCGCAGAACATGCTAGTCACCAGCAGCGACTTCTTGCGCTCGGGTGTGTATTCCGACAGCAGCGTCGTGGCGTTGGGCATGCCCGCACCGAGACCGAGGCCGGTCAGGAAGCGCAACACCAGCAGTTGTTCGACGTTGGTGCTGTACGCCGAGGCCAGGCTGAAGCCGCCGAACAGAATCACCGCACCGACGAGGACGACTTTGCGCCCGAAGCGGTCAGCCAACGGGCCGGAGCCGAGCGCGCCGAAGACCATACCAATCAGCGCAGCACTCATCACCGGGCCTAGGCTGGCGCGATCAATGCCCCAGTCTTGCGACAGCGCCGGGGCGATGAAGCCCATGGCGGCGGTGTCGAGGCCGTCGAGAAATACGATCAGGAAACACAGGATCACCACCCGCCACTGATAGCGCGAGATCGGTTGGGCGTTGATGAAGGTCTGCACATCGAGGCAGTTACCCACAGCGGACTGAGGCTGGTTCATTATTTTTATTCCACGCAAAAAACGCAGTCGAACGGCGGCCGGCCAAAGGAAGGCACGGTCACAAGAATAGAAGGTTGTAATCAGGCGTTGCGGTGAACCCGGCAACAACGGGCGGGATACAGACAGTCGGGGAGCGAGCGCATGGTGAGTTGCCTCTTGTCATTATTATGGGGTCGACAGTCCGGCGAGCTCATTCACATCAGCGCCGGATGACGCTGCCGCGACATTAATGATCCGAGGGTTTTAGCGTCAATTCGATAAACGCAACACTGTGCGTTTATCGAACAGCTTCCTCAGGCGAACAACTGCGCACTGAGGTCGCGACTGGCGCTGAGCAGGCCGGGCAAGAAGCGCTGCTCCAGCTCGGCGCGACTGACCCGCCCGGCGTGGGTGCTGACATTCAGCGCGGCGACCACTTGCCCCGAGGCGTCGTACACCGGCACGGCGATCGAGCGCAGGCCCTGTTCCAGTTCCTGATCGACAATGCACCAGCCCTGCTGCCGCACCTGCTGCAGACATTCGAGCAAAGCGTCGGGGGTGTGGATGGTGCGGCTGGTCTTGGCCACCAGTTCGGCATGGTCGAGGTATTCGCCAAGGGATGTGTCGTCCAGCGCGGCCAATAGAATGCGCCCCATCGACGTGCAATAGGCAGGGAGACGCCCGCCGACGGAAAGGTCGACCGAGATCAATCGCTGAGTGGTCGCCGAACGCGCGATATAGAGAATGTCATCGCCCTCCAGCGTCGCCATGTTGCAGGCTTCGTGCAGTTGCTCGCTCATTCGGTCGAGATACGGTTGGGCGGAGACGGCCAGCGGTGTCGAGGACAGATAGGCGTGGCCGAGGGTCAGCACTTTCGGCAGCAGCGAATAGGTGCGCCCGTCGGTGGTGGCGTAGCCGAGCTTGATCAACGTATGCAGGCAACGGCGCACGGCGGCGCGGGGGATTTCCGTGCGATGACTTATCTGCGCGATGGTCAGGTGGCGTTTGCGTTCCTGAAACGCTTGCACCACCGCCAGACCGCGGGCCAGGGAAGTCATGAAATCCGGATCACCGGTCAGCGCCTGAATGCGCTTGGCCGGCGAGGCGACGATGGGCGGCGCCACCGAGGTGAAGGAGTTGCGCATTTGATCGTTCATTTCTTGTCCTTGTCCGGCACGCATCGATGCCTAGTCAAACGGCTCGCCGCGCGATGCACAAGCACCGGGGCGCCAACATTGGGCGATTATCGAACCGCCGACCGATAATCGCAATCCAGCCACCCGCCCTCCTCTTCATCCTTGAGGCAGCTTTAGCGATTCTGCTCGCAACTTAGTTGTTCTAGTTAATGGCGCCAAAAACAGAACGCCTGTTCTATAACGCTGTCTTTACACCTAACTAGCGGCAAAAGTTGCCGGTAACAAAACCCTCACACATTCAGAACCGTTTTTAACTTGGCAAAGATAGTCATTCCCGAATCGGCCGCTATAATGAACCTAGTCGCGGCGCTTTAATCAAAAGCCCGCGACTTGCTGAAACGAGGTCCTTCGTCTCAGCTCCGGCCAGCGCCCGGCGCCCATCACACATGCAACGCCAGCGCTCGCTGAAACAGGAAACTGATGCTGCGTCAGTTTTTATCTGGTGCCGTAGCCGCCTGTAACACGGAAGTCTTGATCGCCTCTGCAATGTCTCCGCGCCCGATCGGGCTGTGGATGACTGGCGGGCTCGCTCAATTGACTCGTTGCAGTGTGTTTCACCGGATATTCAATTCAACTCATACAGGTAGCACCGTGACAAAAGACGAACTGCGCGCGGAACTAGAGCGCCAGGAACAACGTTACAAGGAAGTTTACGGCGGGGAAGTCACCACCTACGCCGCTCAGCCGGAACCGGAACGCAAGGCATGGCGCAAGCGCCCTACCGTCCAGGATCAGGTGTTCAAGCAGGAAATCGAAAAGATCGAAAAGGAACTCAAAGCCGAAGAGCCATGAGCCACGGCGGTTGAGCATTCGAAAGTCGGCGTCCGCCTGAGCCACAGCGCGGTGGAAGACGACACCTCGCGCGCCCGTTAACCGCGGGCAGCGGCTGCATCGCTGTTTTGCGTCTTATGAACGAGCGTCCCACAGGTTTCAGAGATATTTCAGACAAGCGTTTGAGCCTTTGCGATGTCTGAAAAAACGCCTCGAAAATATAGTTTATCCAATAAAATCAAGTAGTTGAAAAACCCTGCGTGCTGCTTGGTTTTCACGCCCTGCAACAAATTAAATCGAAGAAGGGTGTGACCAGTGAGCAGACGGGGCATCGATTTCCTGTCTTTTCTGGCATAATCGCGCCCCCTTACGACCGGGTCAGAAAACCTTCATGATCGATTTATTCAGCGGACTGGATGCTTGGGTGCTTGTGAGCCTCTTGCTCGCCCTGACGTTTGTCCTCGCCTTCGAGTTCATCAATGGATTTCATGACACCGCTAACGCGGTAGCCACTGTTATCTACACCAAAGCCATGCCGCCACACCTGGCGGTGTTCTTTTCCGGTGTGTTCAATTTCCTCGGCGTGCTGCTGGGCGGCGTTGGCGTGGCGTATGCCATCGTCCACCTGCTGCCGGTTGAGCTGCTGATCAATGTGAACACCGGCCATGGCCTGGCGATGGTGTTCTCGTTGCTCGCCGCGGCAATCGCCTGGAACCTGGGCACCTGGTACTTCGGTATCCCGGCTTCGAGCTCGCACACCCTGATCGGCTCGATCCTCGGTGTCGGCCTGGCCAACGCGCTGATCAACGACATCCCGTTGAGAGATGGCGTGAACTGGCAGAAAGCGATCGACATCGGCGCCTCGCTGGTGTTCTCGCCGATGGCCGGCTTCCTCATCGCCGCGCTGGTGCTGATCGGCCTGAAATGGTGGCGCCCGCTGTCGAAGATGCACAAGACGCCGGAACAGCGCCGCAAGATCGACGACAAAAAGCACCCGCCGTTCTGGAACCGTCTGGTCTTGGTGATCTCGGCCATGGCCGTAAGCTTCGTGCACGGTTCCAACGACGGCCAGAAAGGCATCGGCCTGATCATGCTGGTGCTGATCGGTATCGTCCCGGCGCAGTTCGTACTCGATCTGAACAGCACCACCTACCAGATCGAACGCACCCGCGACGCAACCTTGCACCTGAGCCAGTTCTACCAGCGCAACGCCGATTCGCTGGGTGAATTCCTGGCCCTGGGCAAGAGCGTGGAAGGCGACCTGCCGGAGAAATTCCGCTGCAACCCGCAGCAGACCGAACCGACCATCACCGCCCTGCTGCACACTCTCAAAGGTGTAGCGGACTATCATTCGCTGTCGTCGGACAGCCGCATCGAAGTGCGTCGCTACCTGCTCTGCCTGGACGACACGGCGAAGAAAGTCGGCAAGCTTCCAGGCCTCGAAGCCCGTGAAAAGGCTGACCTCGACAAGCTGCGCAAAGACCTGACCACCACCACTGAATACGCCCCGTTCTGGGTGATTCTGGCGGTCGCCCTGGCACTGGGCCTGGGCACCATGGTCGGCTGGAAGCGTGTGGTGCTGACCATTGGCGAGAAGATCGGCAAGCAGGGCATGACCTATTCCCAGGGCATGTCGGCGCAGATCACCACCGCCAGTTTGATCGGCATGGCCAACATCTTCAGCCTGCCAGTGTCGACCACTCATGTGTTGTCTTCGGGTGTGGCCGGGACCATGGTTGCCAATAAAAGCGGCCTGCAGGGTGGCACGGTCAAGACTATTCTGCTGGCCTGGGTGTTGACCCTGCCGGCGACCGTGGCGCTGTCGGCCGGGTTGTTCTGGTTGGCTTCGAAGGCTTTGGGTAGTTGATCGTTAGCTGTTGATTGGAAAAGGCGTGATTCGTGAGGATCACGCCTTTTTTGTTATTGGGGGTAAGAAGTCTGCCGAAGGGGCAAAAGATCAAAAGCCAAAGCAAAAGCCAGATCAAGAGCCCCTCACCCTAGCCCTCTCCCGGAGGGAGAGGGAACTGACCGAGGTGTTTAATCGAAGTACGCCGACCTGAGATACCGAGTCGATGCAGGTTTTGAACACCACACAAATCGGCCCCCTCTCCCTCGGGAGAGGGCTGGGGTGAGGGGCAGCAACAATGCAAATCAAAAGCCGAACACCCACGCTTTTCACCACTCAATAGGCCGAGTGTCAGCTCGCCTGCTCTTGATCTTGATCCACCGGCGACGTCGGAAGGCTGAGCGGAGGGATTGATCCGGGCGTGGGAGCGCAGCGACCGTCTGGCGCAGCCAGACACAGCGGAAGGAGGTGCAGCGAAGCAAACCGGAGCCGCTGCGCCCGGATCAGTCCCGGAGCGAAGGGACCCGAGCCTGCGAGGGCCGAACGCAGGAGCTAGCGTTTTGGTTACTTTTTGGCGTCTGAAAAAGTGACTCGCCGTAAGGGCGAAACCGCCAGCCGCCACACCCGAAGCAACGGATATTCACCCAAAACCCCAACAGCCTGGTCGGCCCAAAGGCCGCCAAGGCCGCCAAGGCCGCCAAGGCAAAAAAAAGGGGCAACCGAAGTCGCCCCAAAATGCCTTGCGTGCCCATCAATCCAGAAGAACTCACTTGCGCCGCTTATGCGCATCCTTCCAGATAAAAAATCCAAACCCTGCAAAAAACAGCACCATGAGCCCCACCGTGAGAACTCCGGCAAACACCACGTTATCGAAAAACATGACTGACCTCCCGGCCCTGCTTTGCTTTGCTTTGCTTTGCTTTGCTGCGATGGATTCAAATTAACAAACACACAGGCGCACATATTGACCAGGATCAATATCCGCAACGTTGGGAAATAAAGGAGGGGAAATAACTGATCTGCATCAACCAATGCAGCGGGAGATCAACGCTTTTTCGGCTTGTTCTTCGACTTTTTCTTGGCTTTTCCCAACGGCATCGCCTGCTCGAAAGCCTGGCGCACTTCGTTCAGGCGCTTTTCGTTGAGGTCATGCACACGCTTGGCGCGTTCAGTGCTGAGGTCGATCAGTTTGTCGTCTTGGCTCATGGCGTCCGGCACATCGCAGAAGAGATCACAGCTGCCGTCACCGACAGGATTGCGCCAATCATGCCGCTTGGCGCTGGCGCTGACCAGTCACTGCTCAAATCTCGATATCGACCCACAAGCCCTGACGCGGCTGATCGTCTATCAACGGCACCACCGGCACGGTGTTGTCGGCATTCAACTCGGTACCCGGCACGGCCAGATGCTCTTCAGGATCTTCATCCGCCTCGCGGCGTCGGCGGTCACGTTCCTGTTGACGACGCTGTTCTTCGCGCGCCAGCAGACGATCCTCTTCCGGATCACGCTTCTGCAGATCGATCGTGCTTTCGTTGGAGCTTTCCTGCACCGGCACCACCGGCGGGATGTCCGGCCGCTGGCGGATCGGATCCTGCTGGGAAGTGATCGGCACGGCGCTCAAGGGGAGCATCGGTGGCAACATATAAAGGTCTCCTGTCTGCAGGCTATCGGCTGGGGCGCAGGCGCCTTGAGCCGCCTGTCGCAAACTTGTGATGCGCTTGGCACCTGTTGGAGCTGCCGAAGGCTGCGATCTCTTATGGGACAACGCAAAACCGAAGTGTTCCCACAGATCAAAAGATCGCAGCCTGCGGCAGCTCCTACCCCAGTATTTCTTTGGCCTGAAGCCCGCATTCCGTTAAGATAGCCCGCTTTTTCAAGGTGGGAGTCAGGCAGCATGGCGCAGCAGTATCAACCGGGGCAACGCTGGATCAGTGACAGCGAAGCAGAGCTTGGTTTAGGCACCGTTCTGGCACAGGACGGCCGCTTGCTGACCGTGCTTTACCCGGCCACTGGCGAAACCCGCCAGTACGCGCTACGGAATGCGCCCCTGACCCGCGTGCGGTTCTCGCCCGGCGACTCCATCACCCATTTCGAAGGCTGGAAGATGACCGTGCAGCAGGTCGACGACGTCGACGGGCTGATGGTCTATCACGGCCTCAACGGGCAGAACGAAGTCGTCACCCTGCCGGAAACCCAGCTGTCGAACTTCATTCAGTTCCGTCTGGCCAGCGACCGCCTGTTCGCCGGACAGATCGACCCGCTGCCGTGGTTCTCCCTGCGCTACAACACCCTTGAACACACCAGCCGCCAGTTGCAGTCCTCGCTGTGGGGCCTGGGTGGCGTGCGTGCGCAACCGATCGCGCACCAGCTGCACATCGCCCGCGAAGTCGCCGACCGTATCGCCCCGCGCGTATTGCTGGCGGACGAAGTAGGTCTGGGTAAAACCATCGAAGCCGGTCTGGTCATCCATCGCCAACTGCTCTCGGGCCGCGCCAACCGCGTGCTGATTCTGGTCCCGGAAAACCTCCAGCATCAGTGGCTGGTGGAGATGCGCCGCCGCTTCAATCTGCAGGTCGCGCTGTTCGACGAAGAACGCTTTATCGAAAGCGATGCCACCAACCCGTTCGAAGACACGCAACTGGCGCTGGTCGCGCTGGAGTGGCTGGTCGACGACGAGAAGGCACAGGACGCCTTGTTCGCTGCCGGTTGGGACCTGATGGTGGTCGACGAAGCGCACCACCTGGTCTGGCATGAAGACAAGGCCAGCGCGGAGTATTCGCTGGTCGAGCAACTGGCCGAAGTCATCCCCGGCGTGCTGCTGCTCACCGCCACCCCGGAACAACTCGGTCAGGACAGCCACTTCGCCCGTCTGCGCCTGCTCGACCCGAACCGTTTCCACGACCTGGCCGCGTTCCGCGCCGAGAGCGACAACTATCGCCCGGTCGCCGAAGCGGTGCAGGAACTGCTCGACAAGGGCCGTCTCTCCGCCGAAGCGCACAAGACCATTCACGGTTTCCTCGGCAACGAAGGCGAAGCCCTGCTCACCGCCGTCAACGATGGCGATACTGAAGCCAGCGCCCGCCTCGTGCGTGAACTGCTCGATCGCCACGGCACCGGCCGCGTGCTGTTCCGCAACACCCGCGCCGCCGTGCAGGGTTTCCCGGAGCGCAAACTGCATCCGTATCCACTGCCGTGCCCCGACGAATACCTCGAACTGCCGCTGGGCGAACACGCCGAGCTGTACCCGGAAGTCAGCTTCCAGGCGCAGCCGGAAGCCAGTGAAGAAGAGCGCTGGTGGAAATTCGATCCGCGCGTCGAGTGGCTGATCGATCAGCTGAAAATGCTCAAGCGCACCAAAGTGCTGGTGATCTGCGCCCACGCCGAAACCGCGATGGACCTGGAAGACGCGTTGCGCGTGCGTTCCGGCATCCCGGCCACGGTGTTCCACGAAGGCATGAACATCCTCGAGCGTGATCGCGCCGCCGCCTACTTCGCTGATGAAGAGTTCGGCGCGCAAGTGCTGATCTGCTCGGAAATCGGCAGTGAAGGTCGCAACTTCCAGTTCGCTCACCATCTGGTGCTGTTCGATCTGCCGTCGCACCCGGACCTGCTCGAGCAGCGCATCGGCCGTCTCGACCGGATCGGCCAGAAGCACATCATCGAACTGCACGTGCCGTACCTGGAAACCAGCCCGCAAGAGCGCCTGTTCCAGTGGTACCACGAAGCGCTCAACGCCTTCCTCAACACCTGCCCGACCGGCAACGCCTTGCAGCATCAGTTCGGCCCGCGCCTGCTGCCGCTGCTCGAAGAAGCCGATGACGGCGAGTGGCAAGCGCTGATCGACGAAGCACGCGCCGAGCGTGAACGTCTCGAAGCCGAGCTGCACACTGGCCGCGACCGTCTGCTGGAATTGAATTCCGGCGGCGCTGGCGAAGGTGAAGCGCTGGTAGAAGCGATCCTTGAGCAGGACGATCAGTTCGCCCTGCCGATCTACATGGAAACCCTGTTCGACGCCTTCGGCATCGACAGCGAAGACCACTCGGAAAACGCCCTGATCCTCAAGCCGAGCGAGAAGATGCTCGACGCCAGTTTCCCGCTGGGCGACGACGAAGGCGTGACCATCACCTACGACCGCAATCAGGCGCTGTCGCGCGAAGACATGCAGTTCATCACCTGGGAACACCCTATGGTGCAAGGCGGCATGGATCTGGTGCTGTCCGGTTCGATGGGCAACACCGCCGTCGCGCTGATCAAGAACAAGGCGCTGAAGCCGGGCACCGTGTTGCTCGAATTGCTGTACGTCAGCGAAGTGGTCGCACCGCGCTCGCTGCAACTGGGTCGCTACCTGCCACCGGCGGCGCTGCGTTGCCTGCTCGATGCCAATGGTAATGACCTGTCGCCACGGGTGTCATTCGAAACCCTCAACGATCAGCTGGAAAGCGTGCCACGGGCCAGCGCCAACAAGTTCATCCAGGCCCAGCGCGATCAGCTGACGCCACGGATCAACGCCGGCGAAGAAAAGATCGCCCCGCGGCACGCCGAGCGTGTGGCCGAAGCGCGCCGTCGTCTGGCCGCCGACACCGACGAAGAACTGGCGCGCCTGACCGCGTTGCAAGCGGTCAACCCGACCGTGCGCGACAGCGAACTGGAGGCGTTGCGCACTCAGCGTGAGCAGGGTCTGGCGATGCTCGACAAAGCGGCGCTGCGCCTGGAAGCGATTCGGGTGCTGGTAGCGGGTTAACCGCCCCGCTCCACCGCTGAAAACCAAGAGGCCCGCAGTGATGCGGGCCGATCGTTCCCACGCTCTGCGTGGGAACGATCATGTGGGAGCGAGCCTGCTCGCGAAAACGGTCAGGCAGTCGCCGCAGAAATTTCTGGCTCAACCACCGCCACCAATCCCTCCTTCATCCGCTGCGCATCGCGAACAAAACACCGCGATGCCAGAAACAGAAAGACCATCGTCAGGAACAGCGCCACCGGGATCAGGTACATCGCGTCATGCAGGCCGACAGCCTTGAACGCTTCGGTCATCTGCTCAGCCCCCGCCGCCAGCATCGCCGTATGCGCGAAGTGATCCGACAGCCCACCCACCACCACCGGCCCCAACCCGCCGCCGAGCAAATACAGACCGGCGAAGAACAACGCCATCGCCGTGGCCCGCAGGCGTGGTTCGACGACGTCCTGAATCGCCGTGTACACGCAGGTGTAGAAGTTGTAGGCGAACAGCCAGCCGACGCTGAACACCGCGACGAACACACCGATCTCGATGCGCCCGGCATGCAGCGCCCACGCCGTGCACAGGGTCGAAATGATCAGACTGAACGCGGCAAACAGCAGCCGCCCACTGGCGAAACGCTGATGAATCTTGTCGGCAATCCAGCCGCCAAGGGTCAGCCCGACCAGTCCGGTGACGCCGACGATCACGCCGGTGGCCACCGCCGCCTCCTGCAACGGCATGAGGAAATAGCGCTGCAGCATCGGCACCAGAAACGAGTTGCAGGCATAGGTCGCGAAGTTGAAGCACAGCCCGGCCATGACCAGCCACAGGAAGGTCGGCACAGCGAGCACGCGGCGGATCGGTTTGTCGACTTTCTCTTGCGAGACCTGCACGGTTTCCGCTGCGCCGCGTTTCGGCTCTTTGATGAAGAACATGAACACCGCGAGGATCAGCCCCGGCATGGCGGCGATGAAGAACGGCGCACGCCAGCTGTCGAACGCCTTGACCATCGCGCCGATGGTGAAGAACGCCAGCAGCAGCCCCAGCGGCAGGCCAAGCATGAAAATACCCATCGCCCGCGCCCGACGGTGCGCCGGAAACAGATCGCCGATCAGCGAGTTGGCCGCTGGTGCGTAACTGGCTTCGCCGATGCCAATGCCCATGCGCACGATGAGGAAACTCCAGAAACTGCCGACCATGCCGTTGACCGCAGTCAGCGCACTCCAGGTCGCCAGGCCCCAGCCCATCAGTTTGCTGCGTGAACCGGTGTCGGCCATGCGCCCGAGTGGCAGGCCGGCAATCGCGTAAACGATGGTGAACGCGGTGCCGATGATGCCCAGCTGAAAGTCGCTGAGGTGCCATTCCATGCGGATCGGTTCGATGATGATCGCCGGGATGGTGCGGTCGAAGAAATTGAACAGGTTGGCGAGGAACAGCAGGAACAGAATGCGCCAGGCATTCGCCGCTTGGGTCGAGTTCTGCATGGGTCCGTCTCTTTATTGTTATGAGGGCTTCACTGCCAGCGCGTCGAGCCCGGAACCTGCAATCTAGTCAGCTGCGCCGGGGCTGTCTGTCATCATTCGTCAGCCTGATATCGACCCATCGCACTGTAACGAAACGTAAGCCCTTGATAAGTCTGGAATCCCCCGCCATACGGGGCTTTCGCGGCAAAATCCAGCGACAAAAAAATAGTTTCGCGCCCCCCTTCCCAACGCCATGGCAAAGCCTAGAATGGCCGCCGGATCCGTCCGGATCTTCCGATCAATCCCTTTGATACCCCCGCCCATGTCCGAAGCCAGTCCGTGTCTGAATTGCGGTGCCTGCTGTTCCCATTTTCGCGTGTCTTTTTTCTGGGGTGAGTGCTCATCCGCTGGCGGGACGGTGCCCGATGAACTGGTCGCGCAGATCACTCCGAGCCGGGTGGCGATGATCGGCACCGATCGCAAGCCCACGCGTTGCACGTCTCTGGCGGGTGAGGTCGGCAGCGCTGTGGCCTGCACGATCTATGACAAACGTTCGAGCACCTGCCGCGAGTTCGAGGCGTCGTGGGAGAACGGCGAGCACAATCCCGACTGCGACAAGGCCCGCGCCGCCCACGGCCTGCCGCCCTTGCCGCCACACTGGAACGACCTGCCGCTGGAGCGCATTGCCTGAGCCTTAGCGCGAATCGCTATGAGGCTAATGGCAAAATCATTACCACCAATGTGCCACTACGCCTTGCAGCGTGAAAACCGCCTCTATACTGCTTTCATTCGCCTGCGTTGATTGACGCAAGGGCCAGATGAATCCGAGACGGGGCACGCTATGGAGTGGCTTGGTTTGCAGTTTGTTGCCGAGCTGCCGGCGAGCGGGCAGATTCTCCTCGATTGCAGCCACAACCCTTTGTTGGTGATGGTGGCCTATCTGGTCGCCTGCGCGGCGAGTTTCGCCACCCTGGACATGGCAGAGCGCCTGGTGCATGCCGAAGACCCGGGGTCGCGGCGAATCTGGCGCTGGATCGGTGCGACCTGCCTGGCCGGCGGCATCTGGGCCATGCACTTCATCGGCATGCTGGCCTTCCAGACCCCCATCGATATTCAGTACGACCTCGGCATCACCCTCTTGTCGTTGCTGATCGCCCTGCTCGCCTCGTGGCTGGCCATGCATACCCTCAGTGAGGTGCAGCCGAGCGCACTGCATTGCCTGAAGACCGCGTGTGTCATCGGTTTGGGTATCGCTGGCATGCATTACGTCGGCATGGCCGCGATGAAGTCGAGCGCCACCGCCTACTATCAGCCAGGGCTGTTCGCGCTGTCGGTGCTGATTGCCATCGGCGCCAGTTTCACCGCGCTGTGGGTGGCGCGCTATTTGAGCGAAGGCAGTGGCGTGGCGCATCAATTGCTCAAGTACAGCGCGGCGCTGATTCTCGGCGCCGGCATCATCAGCATGCACTTCACCGGCATGGCTGCGCTGGATCTGGTGCTTCCCGAAGGTGCCCTGGCAGCGAGCGGCAGTGAAACCGGGCATTTGCAACTTGGCCTGACCGTGGCGCTGATCATCCTGCTGATTCTCGGCAGTGCGATCAGCGCCGCCCTCGCCGACAAGAAACTGCAGAACAAGGAAAACGACCTGCGCCGGCTCAACGCCCTGCTCAGCCAACTCGATCAGGCGCGCATGTCTTTGCAGCAAGCGGCCAATTACGACGCGCTGACCAATCTGATCAACCGCCGTGGATTCAACCAGATGTTCGCCGAAAAACTCAGCCAGAAAACCAGCGAGGGTGGCATGCTCGCGGTGATGTTTCTCGACATCGACCACTTCAAGCGCATCAACGACAGCCTCGGCCATGACGCTGGTGACGCGCTGCTCAAAGTCATCGCCCAGCACATCAAGAGCTCGGTGCGCAGCCATGAAGACGTGGTCGCGCGGTTCGGCGGCGACGAGTTCTGCATCCTCATCAGCCTGCGCGACCGCGAAGAGGCGCGCGGTATGGCGCAGCGCATCATGCACAAGATGAAAGAGCCGATCGAACTGGCCGGCCGGCGCATGGTGATGACCACCAGCATCGGCATCAGCCTGTTTCCCGAAGACGGCACCACTTGCGAAGAGCTGCTCAAACACGCCGACCTGGCCTTGTACCAATCCAAAGGCGCCGGGCGCAACGGTCTGCACTTCTTCAATTCCAGCCTGAAGACCCGCGCCAGTTTCGAGCTGCAACTGGAAGAGGAACTGCGCAGTGCGCTACGGCAAGACCACGCGCTGATGCTCTACTACCAGCCGATCTTCGAAGTGAAAACCGGACGCGTGACCAAGCTCGAGGCGCTGATTCGCTGGCAGCATCCGGTTCACGGTTTGCTCACACCGGATCGCTTCATCGGTATCGCCGAGAACAATGGTCTGATCGCCGAACTGGACAACTGGGTGCTGCGCCGCGCCTGCAAGGATCTCGGCGAGTTGTCGCGGCATGGTTGTGCCGAATTGAAAATCGCCTGGAACTGCTCGCCGCTGAATCTGGCGCGCGAAGAGCTGGCCGAGGAGATCGAGCACGCCTTGCACACGGCGGGCGTTGCCCCGGAACGCCTGGAACTGGAGGTCACCGAAAACGCCTTGATGGGCAATATCGCCGACACTTTGGTGCTGCTGCGGCAGATCCGCGCCCTCGGTGTGTCGCTGTCGATCGATGATTTCGGCACCGGCTATTCGTCGCTGGCCTACCTCAAGCGCCTGCCGCTGAACACCCTGAAAATCGACCGCTCGTTCATCCTCGACATCCCCACCGCCACGGCGGACATGGAGATCGTCCAGGCGATCATCGTCATGGCCCACACCCTGCATCTGCAGGTGGTTACCGAGGGCGTCGAGAGCCTGGAGCAATACGAGTTTCTCGAGCGTTCGGGCTGCGATTTCATTCAGGGTTATCTGCTCAGCCGCCCGGTGCCGCTGGACGAATTGCGCGCGGTGCTCGATGAAATCAACCAGCGCAAACCCGTGCTCGGGGTCAATCCGTTGAGTCTGGCGCGCGATACATTTGCACCAGCGTCGCTGGATCCTTCCCTAAAAAGCCTTGCGCCCCATGCAGGCGCATCAATTGTGCGGCCAATCCGCTGATTGGCGTCGCCGAGCCCTGCTCGCGGGAAAATTTCACCGCCGTGTCGAGATCCTTGAGCAGCGTGCGCACGTGCCACTTGATCGGTTCGAAACGGCTTTCGGCCATTTCCGGGGCAAGGATCTGCAACGGCTTGGAATCGGCAAAGCCACCGGCCAGCGCCTCGGCGATCAGACTGGCATCGACCCCCGCCTGCTCGGCCAGCGCCACCACTTCGGCAATCACCAGCGCATTGCACGCGACGATCATCTGGTTACAGGCCTTGGTGACCTGGCCGGCACCGACGCCGCCCATATGCGTGACGCGCTGACCGAGGCTGAGCAGCACCGGGCGCACGCGCTCAACATCTGCCGCTGCACCACCGACCATGATTGCCAGGCTGCCTGCTTCGGCGCCGACCACACCGCCGGACACCGGTGAATCAAGCCAGCCCATAGCGGTTTTCTCGGCCAGCTCTGCGGCCATTTCGCGAGTCGCGGTCGGTTCAAGACTGGAGAAATCCACCAAAAGCTGGCCGTTTTTCGCACCTTCGGCAACACCGCCAGCGCCAAACACCACTTCACGCACCACGGCGGTATCGGCCAGACACAGCATGACGATGTCGGCGTGTGCGCACAGTTCGGCAGGGCTCGATACCTGTCGGGCGCCGGCCGCAACCAGCGGTGCGCACTTGTCCGGGTTGCGGTTCCACACCGTCAGCGGGTAACCCGCCGCCAGCAGACGCCGGCACATGGGCAGGCCCATCAGGCCGATTCCGGCAAACCCCAACGAAGGTAGCGTTGACATCATTTCGCCTCTTTTCGATTAAAGATCACCGAATCATGGCCGATTCATCAACGATCAGGAAAGGATTCCGCCCGGCGATCAGACCAGCCAGCACTACGACGCCCGGGCCGTATTCGCGCACACAAGACGCGAGATCTTATTCCGTGAGGTTCGCCGGCACTGTTCGGCGGGCCAACCCAGTCCAGGTAAATGGCGCACCATGACCTCTAAAAACAACCCCGCCAGTGCAACAGCCGATCTGACCCTGAGCCCCGCCGCGAACAGCGCGTCATTATCCAGACCGACGCCGCCCGCGCGCCCGCTGTCGACCCAGCAATACCTGTACTTCACCGAAACCAACACCGACCGCATCCTCGATAACCTCGACGGCCTGCGCGATTCGGTGTTCCCGCGCCCGGCGCATCAGGAAGGCGACAACGAGCAGCACAACGACCAGGAATTCCCCTCGGTGTGCCTGATCGGCCTCGGTCGCTGCGGCTCCAACATCGCCCTCGACGTGGCGGAGCTGGTGTACAACGCGCGCAAGTTCTACCTCAACGAATTCAACAACGAAGACCGCCCGAGCGACCGGCGCCTGGCGGACAAGGGCTACAGCCCGGCGCAGTGGATCAAGAACAACCTGCGCATCGGCACCAGCAAATCGACCAAACCGGTGTTTCTGGTAGAACCGCTGGTGATGCTCGGCGACCTCGACAAGGACATCGCCGGGCGCATCCGTTTCTCGCGCAAGGGCGAGAAAAGCGGCTTCCTGCGCGACTACAGCAAAATGAAGATCATGGACTTGTCCGAAGTCCACGCCGGTGGCGCCGGTAACGCGCCGATCCTCGGCCAGTACCTGGCGAAGATCATCCTCAACAAGGACACCCAGCGCTTCTCCAGCCCCGACTGGAAAATGATCCACTCGTACCTGATCGACAGCTGCGGGATCAAGGCCAACCAGTCGCGCCTGTATTTCTCGATCTTCAGTGCCGGCGGCGGTACCGGTTCGGGCATGGCCTCGGAGTTCGGTCTGGCCCAGCAGCACTCGTACATGAACAAGACCTTCGACACCAAGCCGATGGATGAGCATGACGGCAAGAGCGGTCATTCGTTTGTCTTCGAGCCGATCTTCACCAGCGGCATCTGCGTGCTGCCGAACATTTCCGACCACCGCAGCGAAATGTCCGAGGCGCTGCACATCAACGCCGGGCGCTTGCTCTGCAAATACCTGTCGGAGGAATGGGATTTCTCCTACAACTTCGCCAACGAAGACAGCAGCGAAGCCAGCGTGATGGGGCGTATCCGCCCGTGGAACGCGATGATGCTGATCTCCAACGACATCATGCGTTACGCCGAAGAAAGCGATGACGGCAATATCCAGAACATTGATGTCAATGCCATGGAGAAGCACGCCAACCAGTACATCTCGCAGCAGATCTTCAATATTCTGACGGCGCAGGCAGTCACCACTGACTACGACCAGAACTACTTCCGCCGCGCCGGCATCGACATCGGCGAAACCATCCGCCTGGATGCCAACGACCTGTTCATGAGTCTGGCCGGCCCGGTGGCGATTGCCTACGCCGAATCGGTAGTGCCGGAAACCCCGCCGCCGAGCAGCGACAAGTTCAAGGTCTTCGATAAAGAGCCGCAGCGCCTGAACATCGACGACCTGTTCTTCCGTTCGATCGACCTGCCGCACTTCAACAAGGTCACTCAGGCCATCGAAGGCATCAGCCTGCTGCCGATCGAATCCAAGCGTTATCGCGCTTCGCTTGAGCAGTACAAGAATTCCGGCTACGACGCCGCCGCGCTGCACGACCTGCACTTCTTCAAGAATTGCTCGTCGGTGGTGTCGATCGTGTCGCTGCCGAAAGACTACAAACTGTCGTACATGGACCTGAACCGGTTGAAGACCCACCTCAACAGCCTGTTCCCCAACACCACGCTCAAGCGTTACGCGCTGGTGATCGGCGCTTCGGCCAACCTGTCGCTGACCACCCTGATAGCCAAGAGCCCGTGCCTGTCGGACGACTTCCTCACGCTGATCGTGGCGTTCATCAAGCGCTGCTTCGCGAAGAATCCGTACCGTTTCGACGAGACGCTGGATAACTCGATTCTCGACTTCATCATTCAGGAAGACTTCGACGAAGAGCGGATCGACGACCTGCTCAACGAATTCGAAAACCCGGCGAAGATCCTCGATACCAACTGGTACGCGATCAAGCCGATGTACGAAAAGAAATACCGTGAGTTGATCAACGACAAGGACAAGTTCGTCTCGATCAATGACATTCGCCTGTCGCGTGATTGCGTGAAGAAGTCGATCAAGTACCTGCGCGAGATCTACCGCCACCGGATTGGCAAGACCAAGGTGATTTCGCTGAATAATCATACCGGGAAGACTTACTCGGTCTGATCTGGCACCGAGTCGCCCCATTCGCGAGCAGGCTCGCTCCCACAGGGAAATGCATTCCAGTGTGGGAGCGAGCCTGCTCGCGAAGGCGCCCTCAACCTCACCGACAAATTCAGCTTACGAACATCCAGAAACAATTAAGCGGCCCTCAGGCCGCTCCATAAACTGTTCCCGTTACGTTTACGTCACCGTGAGGCGTGGCATTTCTCCACGGCAAGGTGCCATCACGCTACTCCGCTACACACTTGCGGCGCGGCAATCGAGGCACCAAAAGAGTGCGAGCAATTAGACGGCCGCCCTTTCCTGGATCAGAATCCACGGCGAAACCACCACGGCCCACAGCTGCGGATCACGTTCGAAAATATCCAGTGCCCGCGTTTCAGACAGCTTGGCGACCTTGTCGTCGGCCAGCCAGGCCGCGACTTTCTCGCCTTCATCCGATGCCACGGCCTCGGCGGCGGCGATCAAATCCAGGTGAGGGTCGACCCACAATAGGGCACCCTTGGCGAAGAACGGCTCCAGCTCTTTCCAGGTAATAGATGCCGTTTCACCAAGCAGCTTGGCATAGAGGGTGCTAGGTTCTTGATTCATGGGAGCTGTCCGGAAAAGAAATCGACGCGAATGATAACGTCGGTGGTCCGTCAGAAAAACCCGGTTGCAAATCGCTGCACCGAACGAAAAGAGCAGGAACGCCAGGGAATGCTGCCTTTTGGGATATATGCCCCCGATTGCCCCGCCGCAATTCTGTCTCTTTCATTCAAAAATGCGACACCCCCAAGTTTTGCCCCGTGACGCCCGCTTCCCAGTTGATCAAGCGGCGCTCTACACTGTACCGGTACAGTTGCCGGGGCATTTTCCGGAGGGTATCGCAAAGATATCTGACCCGGTTCTGCTGCTACGGCGCCAGAACTCTAAAAAATACAACAGTAAGAGTGGAGCACTATGACTAAGGCTACTAAGCAGATTTCCAAACTGTTTGCCGCTATGGTTCTGGCCGGGGTTGCCAGCCATTCGTTCGCAGCTGACACCATCAAAATCGGTATCGCCGGCCCTAAAACCGGTCCAGTAGCCCAGTACGGCGACATGCAGTTCAGTGGCGCGAAAATGGCCATCGAGCAGATCAACGCCAAGGGCGGCGTCGACGGCAAGAAACTCGAAGCCGTTGAATACGACGATGCCTGCGATCCGAAACAAGCGGTAGCGGTAGCGAACAAGGTCGTCAACGACGGCGTCAAGTTCGTGGTCGGTCACCTGTGCTCCAGCTCCACTCAGCCAGCTTCGGACATCTACGAAGACGAAGGCGTGATCATGATCACCCCGGCTGCCACCAGCCCGGACATCACCGCCCGTGGCTACAAAATGATCTTCCGCACCATCGGTCTCGACAGCGCCCAGGGCCCTGCCGCCGGCAACTACATCGCCGATCACGTGAAACCGAAAGTGGTTGGCGTGCTGCACGACAAACAGCAGTACGGTGAAGGCATTGCCACCGCCGTCAAATCGACCCTCGAGAAGAAAGGCACCAAGGTTGCCGTCTTCGAAGGCGTCAACGCTGGCGACAAGGACTTCTCCGCAATCATCGCCAAGCTCAAGCAAGCCGGCGTCGACTTCGTCTACTACGGCGGCTACCACCCGGAGCTGGGCCTGATCCTGCGCCAGGCTCAGGAAAAAGGCCTGAAGGCCCGTTTCATGGGTCCGGAAGGCGTGGGTAACGACTCGATCACCCAGATCGCCAAGGACGCGTCCGAAGGCCTGCTGGTGACCCTGCCGAAATCCTTCGACCAGGATCCGGCCAACGTTGCCCTGGCTGACGCGTTCAAAGCCAAGAAGGAAGATCCGAGCGGTCCGTTCGTGTTCCCGTCCTACTCGGCAGTGACCGTGATTGCCGAAGGCATCAAGGCAGCCAAGTCCGAAGACGCTACCAAAGTGGCTGAAGCCATCCACGCCGGTTCGTTCAAGACCCCGACCGGCGACCTGAGCTTCGACGACAAAGGCGACCTGAAGGACTTCAAATTTGTCGTGTACGAGTGGCACAACGGCAAACCTAAAACCGAAGTTTCGCCTCAGTAAGGCCTTGCCCGACTGACTGCCAATAAAGCCCACGGCGTGCCGTGGGCTTTGTTTTGCGAATGTATGGGCCGCGCTGGCGTGATCCGCCAGTCGACCCACCTGAAAATCTCAAAACCGTCATCAGCGGTTCGCTGGCAAAACCCGGATTCGAAGTGGATAGAGATCCACGGGGCCGGGCGGGAAAATGACTCCACCAGTGAAATGCGTACAGGTTTTTAGGAGCGCTGTAATGCCTGACCTCTATCACTTCTTCCAACAGCTGGTTAACGGCCTCAACGTTGGCAGCATGTATGCCCTGATCGCCATCGGCTACACGATGGTCTACGGCATCATTGGAATGATCAACTTCGCCCACGGCGAGGTGTACATGATCGGTTCCTACGTGGCCTTCATCGCCATCGCCGGGCTGACCATGATGGGACTCGACAGTGTCCCGCTGTTGATGACCGCGGCGTTCATCGCCAGCATCGTCGTCACCAGTTCCTACGGTTACAGCATCGAACGGATCGCCTACCGCCCCCTGCGCGGCAGCAACCGTCTGATCCCGCTGATTTCTGCCATCGGTATGTCGATCTTCCTGCAGAACACCGTTCTGCTGGCGCAAGACTCCAAGGACAAAGCTATCCCCAACCTGATCCCGGGCAACTTCGCCTTCGGTCCGGGTGGCGCACAAGAAGTGCTGATTTCCTACATGCAGATCGTGGTGTTCGTGGTGACCCTGATCGCCATGCTCGGCCTGACCCTGTTCATCTCCCGTTCCCGTCTGGGCCGCGCCTGCCGCGCCTGTGCCGAGGACATCAAGATGGCCAACCTGCTCGGCATCAACACCAACAACATCATCGCCCTGACCTTCGTCATCGGTGCTGCGCTGGCCGCCGTTGCCGCAGTGCTGCTGAGCATGCAATACGGCGTGATCAACCCCAACGCCGGTTTCCTCGTCGGCCTCAAGGCCTTCACCGCTGCGGTACTGGGCGGCATCGGCAGCATCCCCGGGGCCATGCTCGGCGGCCTGGTGCTCGGTGTAGCGGAAGCGTTCGGTGCCGATATCTTCGGCGACCAGTACAAGGACGTCGTTGCGTTCGGCCTGCTGGTTCTGGTGCTGTTGTTCCGTCCGACCGGCATTCTGGGCCGTCCGGAGGTTGAGAAAGTATGACTAGGAATCTTAAACAGGCACTGTTCAGTGCCTTGCTGGTGTGGGCGGTGGCCTACCCGGTACTGGGTCTGAAACTGACCATCGTCGGCATCAATCTGGAAGTGCACAACACCAGCCCTGCGGTACTCGCGACCATCGCGATCTGCTCGGTGCTGATGTTCTTGCGCGTGCTGTTCAACCAGCAGATCAGCAAGGCCTGGCGCTCCTCGCCGGGCATGCCGTTGATCCCGGCCAAGGCCAGCAACTTCCTGACCCTGCCAACCACCCAGCGCTATTTCATCATTGCGCTGATTCTGGTCGCCCTGGTCTGGCCGTTCTTCGGCTCCCGTGGCGCGGTGGATATCGCCACGCTGATCCTGATCTACGTGATGCTCGGCCTGGGCCTGAACATCGTGGTCGGTCTGGCCGGTCTGCTTGACCTGGGTTACGTCGGTTTCTACGCCGTCGGCGCCTACAGCTACGCGCTGCTGTCGCATTACTACGGCTTGAGCTTCTGGATCTGCCTGCCGATTGCCGGCCTGATGGCGGCGACGTTCGGCTTCCTGCTGGGCTTCCCGGTGTTGCGTCTGCGTGGCGACTATCTGGCGATCGTGACCTTGGGTTTCGGCGAAATCATCCGTCTGTTCCTGCGTAACCTGACCGACATCACCGGTGGTCCGAACGGCATCAGCAACATCGAAAAACCGACGTTCTTCGGTCTGACCTTCGAGCGCAAAGCCGCCGAAGGCCTGCAGACGTTCCACGAGTATTTCGGCCTGCAATACAACTCGATCAACAAGGTGATCTTCCTTTACCTGGTTGCGCTGTTGCTCGCACTGGCCGCGCTGTTCGTGATCAACCGTCTGCTGCGCATGCCGATCGGTCGCGCGTGGGAAGCGCTGCGTGAAGACGAAATCGCCTGCCGCGCGTTGGGCCTGAACCCGACCGTGATCAAGCTCTCCGCGTTCACCCTGGGTGCTGCGTTCGCCGGTTTCGCCGGCAGCTTCTTCGCCGCGCGTCAGGGTCTGGTGACGCCCGAGTCGTTCACCTTCATCGAGTCGGCGATCATCCTCGCCATCGTCGTATTGGGTGGCATGGGCTCGCAACTGGGCGTGATTCTGGCGGCGATCGTGATGATCCTGTTGCCGGAAATGATGCGTGAGTTCAGCGAGTACCGCATGTTGATGTTCGGTGCGCTGATGGTGCTGATGATGATCTGGCGTCCACAAGGTCTGCTGCCGATGCAACGCCCACACATGGAGTTGCGCAAATGAGCCGCGAGATCCTTAAAGTCGAAAATCTGAGCATGCGCTTCGGCGGCTTGCTCGCGGTCAACGGCGTGGCGCTGACCGTCAAGGAAAAGCAGGTGGTTGCCCTGATCGGCCCGAACGGCGCCGGCAAGACCACCGTGTTCAACTGCCTGACCGGTTTCTATCAGCCTACCGGCGGCAGCATCCTGCTCGACGGCGAGCCGATCCAGGGCCTGCCGGGCCACAAGATCGCCCTCAAAGGCGTGGTGCGGACCTTCCAGAACGTGCGTTTGTTCAAGGACATGACTGCGGTCGAGAACCTGTTGATCGCCCAGCACCGTCACTTGAACACCAACTTCCTGTCCGGCCTGTTCAAGACCCCGGCGTTCCGCAAAAGCGAGCGCGAGGCCATGGAATTTGCCGAGTACTGGCTGGAAAAGGTCAACCTCAAAGAGTTCGCCAACCGCACCGCCGGCACCCTCGCCTACGGCCAGCAACGGCGTCTGGAAATCGCCCGCTGCATGATGACCCGTCCGCGGATTCTCATGCTCGACGAACCGGCCGCCGGCCTGAACCCGAAGGAAACCGAAGACCTCAAGGCGCTGATCGGTGTGTTGCGCGAAGAGCACAACGTCACCGTGCTGCTGATCGAACACGACATGAAACTGGTCATGAGCATTTCCGACCACATCGTCGTGATCAACCAGGGCACGCCCCTGGCCGACGGCACGCCGGAACAGATCCGCGACAATCCTGAAGTGATCAAAGCCTACCTGGGGGAAGCGTAAATGCTGCAGTTCGAAAACGTTTCCACCTTCTATGGCAAGATCCAGGCCCTGCACAGCGTCAACGTCGAGGTCCGTCAGGGCGAGATCGTGACGCTGATCGGCGCCAACGGTGCCGGCAAATCCACGCTGCTGATGACACTCTGCGGTTCGCCGCAGGCGCACAGCGGCAGCATCCGCTACATGGGTGAGGAACTGGTCGGCCAGGACTCGTCGCAGATCATGCGCAAGAGCATTGCCGTGGTCCCGGAAGGTCGGCGGGTGTTCGCCCGTCTGACCGTGGAAGAAAACCTGTCGATGGGCGGATTTTTCACCGACAAGGGCGACTATCAGGAACAGATGGACAAGGTCCTCGGACTTTTCCCACGCCTGAAAGAGCGTTTCAACCAGCGCGGCGGCACCATGTCCGGCGGTGAACAGCAGATGCTCGCCATCGGCCGTGCACTGATGAGCAAGCCCAAGCTGCTGCTGCTCGACGAGCCGTCGCTGGGTCTGGCGCCGATCATCATCCAGCAGATCTTCGACATCATCGAACAGCTGCGCAAGGACGGTGTGACGGTGTTCCTGGTCGAGCAGAACGCCAACCAGGCACTGAAAATCGCTGACCGCGCCTACGTTCTGGAGAACGGCCGCGTGGTCATGCAAGGCACCGGTGAAGCGCTGCTGACCGATCCGAAAGTACGCGAAGCGTACCTCGGCGGTTGAGTGTTATCGCTACACAGAAAAACGGCCTTCGGGCCGTTTTTTCATGCCCAAACGAAAAACACCGATCCTCTGTGGGAGCGAGCCTGCTCGCGAAAGCGATGTATCACGCACCAATAATGTTGAATGTCACACCGCCTTCGCGAGCAGGCTCGCTCCCACAGGGATACAGCTGAATCCGAAATTTTTTATAAATTTCTCGCCCCGCCTGTAACGCATCCCCCCACCCGTTCTCTAGAGGGACAAGCAAGCGCAAATCGCTTGCGAAAACCTGATAAAAACTGGAGAAACATCATGACCGCGACTACCCGTACCCTGTCCGCTACCGCCCTGGTTCTGGCCCTCGGTTCCGCTCTGAGCATCGCCACTGTCTCCACCGCCCAGGCCGCCGATGCCAACATGGAAAAATGCTTCGGCGTGGCCATGAAGGGCAAGAACGATTGCGCCGCAGGTGCCGGGACTACCTGCGCCGGCACGGCGAAAATGGACTATCAGGCCAACGCCTGGAAGCTCGTTCCGAAAGGCACCTGCGCCACCACCGAAAGCAAAACCTCGCCGACCGGTTTCGGTCAGCTCGAAGCCTTCAAAGCCAAGTCCTGATCCACGGCCTGCCTGAGTGACGCCCATGTTCAGTCATCACGAACCGTCCCTGCCGCGCACTCAGGCAGCTCGCACCGAGCTCCCTGCCCGCGCCGGGCTGGGGCTCAAGACCGGGCACTTCCTCGAAGTGCTCGGCTCCGTACCGGACCTCGGTTTCTTCGAAGTCCACGCCGAAAACTACATGGTGGCCGGCGGCCCTTTTCATCATTTTCTCGGTCTGATTCGCGAACAGTACCCGCTGTCATTGCACGGCGTGGGCCTGTCGATCGGTGGCGAAGGCGCGCTGGACAGCCAGCACCTCAAACGCCTCGCCGAGCTGATCGAGCGCTATCAACCGCAAGCCTTTTCCGAACATCTGGCGTGGTCGAGCCACGGCCCGGTGTTCCTCAATGACCTGCTGCCACTGGCTTACGACACGCCGACGCTGAACCGCGTCTGTGCGCACATCGACCAGGTGCAGAACACTCTGAAACGACCGATGCTGCTGGAGAACCCGGCGACCTATCTGGGATTTGAGCACTCGACGATCGACGAGGCCGAGTTCATCGCCGAAGTAATCCGCCGCAGCGGCTGCGGCTTGTTGCTCGACGTCAACAATGTCTACGTGTCGTGCATCAATCATCAGCGCGATCCGTCGGCCTACCTTGATGCGTTACCGCTGCACGCAGTCGGCGAGATTCATCTGGCCGGCTTCGCTGAAGATTGCGACAACCTCGGCGACCGCTTGCTGATTGACGATCACGGCGCGCCGGTTGATCAGGCCGTTTGGGATCTGTACCGGCAAGTGCTGCGCCGTATCGGCCCGGTGGCGACACTCATCGAACGCGATAATCACGTCCCGACTTTCAACGCATTGTTCGCCGAAGCGCAGCAAGCCGAGACGCTGTTGCGTCGCGCGGAGCGTGCGGCATGAGCACGCAAGCGGATTTCGCCGCCGCCCTGCTCAATGCGCAACTGCCGTATCCCAAGGGCCTTTGTAGCCGCAACGGCGCCGATCCGTCGCGGCGTTTTGCGGTCTATCGCAACAACGTGCAAAGCTCGCTGATCAATGCCCTGGCCGACAGTTATCCGGTGGTGCTGCAATTGGTCGGCGAGGAATTCTTCCGCGCCATGGCGGCGATTTTCGTCCAGAGTCAGCCGCCACACAGTCCGTTGATGAACCGCTATGGCGAAGACTTCGCCGACTTCATCGCACAATTCGAACCCATTGCCGGCGTGCCTTATGTGGCTGATGTCGCGCGACTCGAGCATTTGCGTACTGTCGCCTACCACGCCGCCGATGCGCAGCCGATCCGGCCTGACCAAGTCAGTGCCGCACTGGCCAATCCGCAGTCGCTGAGTGGACTGTGTTTCGAACTGCATCCCTCGCTGCACCTGCTCGACTCTGCTTTTGCGGTCGTGGCGATCTGGGCCGCGCATCAGCAGGAGCCAACTCTGGCGGGCATTGGCCTGAATCAAGGCCAGCATGCCCTGGTGCTGCGCAATGGTCTCGACGTTGAGGTGTTCGCTCTTGAACCGGGTGCGAGCGTGTTCATTGGTCATCTGATCCAGGGCTCGCCACTGCTCGCGGCGGCAGAAAACAGCCCGCCGTTCGATCTCGCCCAAACCCTCGCCTTACTGATTGCGCATAACGCGATTACCCGTCTGAATTACAAGGAGTTGCCATGAACGCTTTGGTCTTGCGCGTCATTGCGCTGTTGGAAAAAATCCCGCACAGCCTGATCGCCCTCATCGCGCGTTTTTCCATCGCTGCGGTGTTCTGGAAATCCGGGCAAACCAAGGTCGAAGGACTGGCCGTCGACTTGATTGACGGCACCTTTGAACTGGGCTGGCCACGTTTGGCCGATTCGACGATTCCGCTGTTTCAGAGCGAGTACCACCTGCCGCTGCTCTCGCCGGAAATTGCCGCGCATCTGGCGGCGTTTGCCGAGCATGTGTTTCCGCTGTTGATTCTGCTCGGCTTCGCCACACGGTTTTCAGCGCTGGCGCTGTTCGGCATGACCCTGACTATCCAACTGTTTGTCTACCCGGATGCCTACCCGACCCATGGCACTTGGGCGGCGGTGTTGCTGTATCTGATGGCGACCGGGCCGGGCAGGTTGTCGATCGATCAGCTGATTGCCCGCCGTTTCGCAAAATAAGATCCCCCCTGTGGGAGCGAGCCTGCTCGCGAAAGCGGTGTGTCATTCAACATCGGTATCGACTGAACTGACGCATTCGCGAGCAGGCTCGCTCCCACAGGGAAATCACATCAGCGCTGCAGTCGATCCAGCGCCTCGCCACTGCGCTTGAACCAGCCCATCAGATAATCCGCGAGCACCTGCGTGCGTTTCGGTAATCCACCCTGATACGGGTGCACCAGATACATCGGCATGCGTCGGGTCTGGTAATCGCGCAGCAACCAGCGCAAGCGGCCGTCCGCCAGTTCCGCTTGCAGCAGATACGACGGCAAACGCGCGATGCCGGCGCCAGACAGCGCTGCTTTCTTCAACAGGCTGTAGTGATTGCTGGCAAACGGACCCGAAACCCGCACCCGCAACAACTCGTGCTGCTGGTGATACAGCCATTCTTCGCGGCCGCTGTAATGGCTGTTGAGCAGGCAACGATGCTCAGCCAGTGAATGCGGCGTCGCCGGCTCGCCGAAGCGCTCGAGGTAGGCCGGGCTGGCGCAGGTCATTTCGTGCCACGCCAACAGCGGCTTGGCCACCAGCCGATCGTCATTGGCCACTTCGGCACGAATCGCCAGATCAAAGCTATCGCGGGCCAGATCGCGATAGCTGTTGTCCAGCTCCAGCTCGATCTGCACCTCCGGGTATTGCCCGGAAAACTCCAGCAGCAAGCCATCGAAGAAAGTCTCGCCGAGCGACACCGGAACCGTCATTCGCACCGGGCCGGCCATGTCGTCCTTCAAACGTGCCAAAGCCTGCCGTGCGCGTTCGACCTGAACCACCAGCGCCTGAGCCTGCGGCAGCAGCGCCGCCCCCGCCGCCGTCAGACTCAAGCGCCGGGTGGTGCGTTGCAGCAATACCACACCGAACTGCGCTTCGAGCTGGCTGATGCGCTTGGACAACTGGCCTTTGCTGCAGCCCAACTGCTGCGCCGCAAGGGTGAAACTGCCGGCCTCGATCAGCACAGCGAACGCGGCGAGATCATCCATTTCGCTCATGGATTGTTTCCATTTGAAAACCAAAGGTTGCCTATTAGTGCGCTTATCCACCGAAAAAACCACCCTAGACTGAAACCTCATTACTCACTTGGGGTACAGCTCGATGAAGATTCTGTTGATAGGCGCCGGTGGCACCATCGGTTCGGCGGTGGACACAGAGTTGTCACAACGCCATGAGGTCATTCGTATCGGACGCAGCAGCGGTGACTTGCAGGTGGATATCAGCGACAGCGCCTCGATCCGCAAGCTGTTCGAACAGACCGGCAAGTTCGACGCGCTGATCTGCGCGGCGGGCAACGTGACGTTCGCAGCGCTGGACGAAATGACCGAAGACAGCTTCGCCCTCGGCCTGAAAGACAAGTTGATGGGCCAGGTCAACCTGCTGCTGATCGGCCGCGAGTACGCCAATGACGGCGCCTCGTTCACCTTCACCACCGGCGTGCTCAGCCACGACCCGATTCGCAGCGGCGCTTCGGCAGCGCTGGTCAACGGCGCCCTCGACAGCTTCGTCCGCGCCGCCGCCATCGAACTGCCGCGTGGCCTGCGGGTAAACTCGGTGAGCCCGACCGTGGTGACTGAAGCCCTGGGCAAATACGCGCCCTACTTCCGTGGCTTCAAGCCGGTTGCTGCAGCGGAAGTGGCATTGGCCTACGCGAAAAGTGTCGAAGGCCTGCAAACCGGTCAGACCTTTCACGTGGGTTAAGGCCCTTGTGATGAACGGTCAGGCTGCGTAACGTGGCAGCACTTGTCTGGAGAGCCAAAGATGCGTGTTGCCCGTTCGTTCGTCCTCGTTGCCCTGCTGCCGATGTTTGCCGCCTGCCAGTTGTTCGACGGCCAGCGTGAAAGTGTGTCCCATGCCGGGCAGACGCGGATGCAGGGGCAACTGACCGCAGCCGACGGCAAACTGGTGTTCCAGCCGTGCCAGGAGCAGCGGCAACTGGTGGTCAACGACATCGGCGGCACCAGCGTCCTGCAAGAAGCCGCCACCCTCGCCGACGAGCAGGGCAAGCTGTTTGCCGATGTGCGCGGCAAGGTTTCCGGCGATCGTCTCGACCTCGGCCAGTTGTATCGCGTCGAGCGCACGGGCGCGGCCTGCGACGATCCGAATTTCAAACTGCTGATCCTGCGCGCTGCCGGCCATGGCCCGGAGTGGAACGTCAAGGTCAGCGGCAAAGGCATGGTCATCGAGCGCGACGGTCAGCCACCACTGGCCGTGCCGTATGTGGAAGAGCAACTGGGCGACGGCCGCTTCAATCTCGGCAGCGAAGCCAACAACCAGCGCATCGAATTGTGGGTCGCGCCACAGCGCTGCGTCGACAGCAGCACCGGCAGCGTGCAGCACATGAGCGCCGAATTGCGTATCGACGGTCAGGTCCAGCGCGGCTGCGGCTATTTCGGCGGCGCACGCAACGACTGATCGTTTTTCCCCCACGGATCCGCTCGCGGCGGCTTATAATCGCCGCCTTCAAACGCCCTGGCGCAGTTGTGCGCCCCGCGAATCCGGATCCCCGCCATGTTACGAATCACTGAACTCAAGCTGCCAATCGACCATCCCGAAGAAGACCTGCGCACCGCCATCGTGCAACGCCTGGGCATCGCCAGTGATGATCTGCTCGATTTCACCTTGTTCAAGCGCAGCTATGACGCGCGCAAAAAGTCCTCCGAACTGTGCTTCATCTACACCATCGACCTCAACATACGCGACGAGGCCAGAGTGTTGGGCAAGTTCGCCGACGACCGTAACGTCAACGTGGCGCCGGATGTCAGCTACAAATTCGTCGGCCAGGCACCGAGCGATCTCGGCCAACGGCCGATCGTCGTCGGTTTCGGCCCGTGCGGCATCTTCGCCGGCCTGCTGCTGGCGCAGATGGGCTTCAAACCGATCATTCTCGAACGCGGCACCGAAGTCCGTCAGCGCACCAAGGACACTTGGGGCCTGTGGCGCAAAAGCGTGCTCAATCCCGAGTCCAACGTGCAGTTCGGCGAGGGCGGCGCGGGCACGTTTTCCGACGGCAAGCTGTACAGCCAGATCAAGGACCCGAAATTCCTCGGCCGCAAAGTCCTGCACGAGTTCGTCAAGGCCGGCGCGCCGGAAGAAATCCTCTACGTCAGCAAGCCGCACATCGGTACGTTCCGCCTGACCGGTATGGTCGAAAACATGCGCGAGCAGATCCGCGAACTGGGCGGTGAAGTGCGCTTCCAGGAGCGCGTCAGCGACGTGCTGATCGAAGACGGCCAACTGGTCGGCGTGCAACTGGCCAGCGGCGAAACCCTGCATTCGAAGCATGTGGTTCTGGCCCTCGGCCACAGCGCCCGCGACACCTTCCGCATGCTCCACAGCCGTGGCGTGTTCATGGAAGCCAAGCCGTTCTCGGTGGGTTTCCGCATCGAACATCCGCAATCGCTGATTGACCGCGCGCGCCTGGGCAAATACGCCGGCCACCCGAAACTCGGTGCTGCCGATTACAAGCTGGTGCACCACGCCAAGAACGGGCGTTCGGTCTACAGCTTCTGCATGTGCCCGGGCGGCACTGTGGTCGCGGCGACGTCGGAACCGAATCGCGTGGTCACCAATGGCATGAGCCAGTACTCGCGTAACGAGCGTAATGCCAACTCCGGCATCGTCGTCGGCATTACCCCGGAAGTCGATTATCCGGGCGGCCCGCTCGCCGGTATCGAGTTGCAGGAGCGCCTGGAATCCCACGCGTTCATCCTTGGCGGCAGCGACTACAAGGCTCCGGCGCAACTGGTTGGCGACTTTATCAACGACATTCCATCGACCGAGCTGGGCGAAGTCGAGCCGTCGTACAAGCCGGGCGTGGCGCTGGGCGATCTGGCCTTGGCGCTGCCCGACTTTGCCATTGAGGCGATCCGTGAAGCCTTGCCGGCGTTCGAGAAGCAGATTCGCGGTTATTCCCTGCACGACGCCGTGCTGACCGGAATCGAGACCCGCACTTCATCGCCGCTGCGCATCACCCGCAACGAGTCGCTGCAGAGCATGAACGTCAAAGGCCTGTTCCCGGCCGGTGAAGGCGCGGGCTATGCCGGCGGGATTCTCTCGGCGGGTGTTGACGGGATTCGCATTGCCGAGGCAGTGGCTCGAGACATCCTCGGCCTCGACGCCTGATCCGCTAAGTTCGCAACAACGCAAAACCCTGTGGGAGCGAGCCTGCTCGCGAAAGCGGTCTGTCACTCAACGAAGTTGTTGAATGTGACTCCGCCTTCGCGAGCAGGCTCGCTCCCACATTGGTTTTTGCGTTTCTTCAGATGTTGGCGCGCAGCACCGAGGTCGGCAGCGCCTCTCCGCGCTCGGCACTCGCGGCCACCGCTGCAATCAAATCACCCAGTTCGTAACCCTGCGCTTTCAACCAGTTCTGGTCGTAATACGTGTCGGCATAACGCTCGCCGCCATCGCACAGGATCGCCACGATCGACCCCGACTGCCTCGCCGCTTTCATCTGTTGCGCCGCCATCAGCGCACCGATCAGATTGGTCCCGCTCGACCCGCCGACATGCCGCCCCAAACGCTGCGCCAGATAATGCATGGCCGCCAGCGACAGGGCGTCCGGCACCTTGACCATCGCATCGATCACCTTGGGCAGGAACGACGCTTCCACCCGCGGCCGGCCAATGCCCTCGATGCGCGAGCCGCAGTCCAGGCGCAGGCTGGCATCTCCGGTCTGGTAAAAATCGAAGAACACCGAACGCTCGGCATCGGCACACAACACACGGGTGCAGTGCTGGCGATAGCGCACGTAACGGCCGAGGGTCGCGGTGGTGCCGCCGGTGCCGGGGCTGGAAATCAGCCAGGTCGGTTCAGGGTATTTTTCGTAGCGCATCTGCTGGAAGATCGACTCGGCGATGTTGTTGTTCGCTCGCCAGTCGGTGGCGCGTTCAGCGTAAGTGAACTGATCGATGAAGTGACCGCCATGCTCGCGGGCCAGGCGCTCGGATTCGGCGTAGATCTGCGTCGGATCCTGCACCAGATGGCTCTGGCCACCGTAGAAGGCAATCTGGGCAATTTTCTCTTTCGAAGTCGTCGCCGGCATTACCGCGATAAACGGCAATCCGAGCATGCGCGCGAAATACGCTTCGGAAATCGCCGTCGAGCCGCTGGATGCCTCGATCACCGGCGCGCCGGGCTTCAGCCAGCCGTTGCACAGCGCGTAGAGGAACAGCGAACGGGCCAGGCGATGCTTGAGGCTGCCGGTCGGGTGGCTGGATTCGTCCTTGAAATACAACTCGATGCCGGCAAAACCGGGCAGCGGCAAAGGGATCAGGTGGGTGTCGGCGCTGCGCTGGAAGTCCGCCTCGATGATGCGGATGGCTTCGCGGGCCCACTGTCGGTTGTCGCTCATGGTTTCGGTTCTCGCTGAATCAGCCAGAAGATCGGTCTTCTGAAAAAGGTCTGCTGCAAGCTTAGAAAAAATCCCGCAGGCGGCAAAGATACAGCTGAGTCTCAATGTGTCAGGCAACTGCTAGGCTCAGTGCTGCCCGTACCAGACAGCCTGTAACGACATATAACAAAAAAGAATATAACTTTTGTTTTAACAACTAACGGTACGGGTTAGGGTGTTTCACCTTTTTCTTGATTCGATGGAGAGCGACCTTGCCTCTGCGTAGCACTTTCACGCGTTTCTTTCAGTTGGAAGCCGCCAGCGGTCTGCTATTGATCGCCGCAGCCGTTCTCGCGCTGATCATCAACAACTCACCGCTGTCGTGGCTGTACACCGGCCTGCTCGACACTCCTGTGGTGGCGCAGATCGGTGCGTTGAAAATCGCCAAACCCCTGCTGCTGTGGATCAACGACGGCCTGATGGCGATGTTCTTCCTGCTGATCGGCCTGGAAGTGAAACGCGAAGTGCTCGACGGCCAATTGTCCAAGCCTTCGCAAATCGTCCTGCCCGGCGCAGCGGCGATCGGCGGCATGCTGGTGCCGGCGCTGATCTACTGGTTCCTCAATCGCGACAACCCCGCGGCCCTGAGTGGCTGGGCCATTCCGACCGCCACCGACATCGCCTTCGCCCTCGGCGTACTGGCCCTGCTGGGCAAACGCGTGCCGGTGTCGCTGAAACTGTTCCTGATGACCCTGGCGATCATCGATGACCTCGGCGCCATCGTCATCATCGCAATCTTCTATTCCGGCGAACTCTCGACCCTGTCCCTTGGCCTGGCGGCTGCGTGCATTGCCGCGCTGGTGGCGATGAACCGGCTCGGCGTGGTCAAGCTCGGCCCGTACATGATCATCGGCCTGATCCTCTGGGTCTGCGTACTCAAGAGCGGTGTCCACGCGACACTGGCCGGCGTGACCCTGGCTTTCTGCATTCCCCTGCGCACGAAAAACGCCGAGTCGTCGCCGCTGCTGACCCTCGAACACGCGCTGCACCCCTGGGTCGCCTACGGCATCCTGCCGCTGTTCGCCTTCGCCAACGCTGGCCTGTCGCTGAGCGGCGTCACCGTCGAAAGCTTCACCCACGACGTACCGATGGGCATCGCCATCGGCCTGCTGCTGGGCAAGACCATCGGCGTGTTCGGCCTGACCTGGCTGGCGGTCAAGATCGGCATCGCCGCCCTGCCCCGAGGCGCCAACTGGGGCCAGGTCCTCGGCGTCGCGATCCTCTGCGGCATAGGCTTCACCATGAGCCTGTTCGTCGGCTCGCTGGCCTTCGAACCGGGCGTGAGTGATTACGCCGGCATGGATCGCATGGGCATCCTAACCGGCTCGATCCTCGCGGCGGTGATTGGTTATGCGGTGACGGCGGCGGCGAGTCGCAGGGGCACGATACAAACTTCCTGAGGTTTATTGCGGCCAATGCCGTAGCCCCTCCCCAAACGAGGGGCTTGGCTCTAAGCCTTGCAAATGTGCTATATCTTGCGCATCAAACAGCCATCTACTCAGCACAGCTTGGAGTCATTCATGTCGCGCAAAGCCGAAAAACGCCCAATGACTGACGATCAGATTGCCGTTCAGGAGTCGCGAATTCCTTACATCGCTCTAAAGGCCTTCAGCAACGCCTACAAAATGGCACTTGCAAACGGCGCAGCGGTGCTTGTCGCTAAAGATGGTCAACTGCTTGAAGTGACCGAGAAGACTTCCATCGTTTTGCGGTCGATTGGCGCCTACGGCAATCTGAAAAGCGGAACGCGTCTGCACATCAATAAATCTTCAAAACAGGTTACTTCTTGAGCACACCGAGAATACGGATATTTGCGGGACCGAACGGATCCGGGAAAAGCACATTCAATCGACTTGTCCCTGCGCACCTGCTGGGCAACTACATAAATCCTGACGACATCGAACGCTCAATCAAAGATACCGGTTACTTTGATTTCGGTTCTTATCGCATCGAAGCACATAAGGCGGAGCTTTTCGACTTTCTCCGTGCTCACCCCCTGCTGAAAAAATCGCCTCGTTCGCAGGCAAAGCTTGATGACCTCGCAATTGATGGAATCCGGCTCAACTTTTCGAATACTGAAATCGACTCGTACGTTGCGTCGGCACTCTGCGACTTCATCCGTAGATCGTTGATAAAAGAGCGCATCAGCTTTACGTTCGAAACCGTCATGTCCTCCGCGGACAAAGTCAGCCTCCTCGCTGAAGCGAGTAAATCCGGCTATAGGGTCTACGTCTATTACGTGGCGACAGCGGATCCGCAGATAAATATTGCGAGAGTTGCATACCGCGTTTCCCGAGGCGGGCATAACGTTCCTGCTGAAAAAATTGAAGCTCGATACTGGCGATCTCTGGAGCTTTTATCCGAAGCTATCCTGGCCTCCAACCGGGCGTATATTTTCGATAACTCAGATGAAGGCAGTGAAGGCCTGACGCAGATAGCTGAAATTACGGATGGAGAACTGATCGAAATCAAATCAGACACTCAGCCGCCGTGGTTCAAGCAGTTCGTGCTGGATAAATTGCTTTAGATTCACTCCGAAACTCACACTGCCAATCGGTAACGATGAGTTTGCGTAGCAGACTGCTCCACGTCTCTGCGGCAGACCTCGTTCGAGTCGAACAATCCCCACGTCATTAGCGACCCGTCCTACAGCCACACTTTCCCCGCTTCGATAACGTCGTGCGGCCCCTTCTCGAGGGGCTGTCGATGATGAACGAAGGGACGATCAGTGGCGCGGAACAAGGACATTCCCCGGGTGCAAAACCCGCCGGAGGGCGACGGACATCACGTTACCTGGCGGTATATGACGGCCGCAGAACTGGCCGAGCGCGAAGCCGGGCAAAACGCTTACGACGCGATGCTGGCGCGGCAGGAGGCTTTCGAGCACAGCCGTGAAGTGGCTGCGAAAAAACCTGAAGCCGTGCGTGCCGGCTGTGTATTCGCCAAGTCCTGCAAGTTGCCGGATGCGATTATCGATTACAGCAATCCTTCCGGCATGGTACCGACCGACAGCCTGAAGGATTACGGCGAGCTGATCCTGCTCGGCGCTCGCGAAGCCGACGCAAGCGGCGGCATTCCTCTCAAGAAAATCAGCGCCAACACCATCCCGGTCGGGTTCGGCAGTCTGGCCTTGGCAGGCTCGGCTTTTGAAGTGCTACCGGCGCTCGCCTCCCCTGCGGCGGCTGCGACTTTGGTGGGGCTGGTTGCGCTTTTGATGCCATCCAGCCTGGGCGACAGCGCGCTCTACACCGATGAGCAACTGAGCACATTCAAACAAGCCCGAACCCGCGTGCGCCTGCGCGTCGAGCAACAGGCCGATGGCAGCCTCAAGGGTTACGGTTTCTACACCGGTAAGAACCGCGATTGGGAAATGGTCGATGTCGTGCAGTTCATTGCGCGCGGCGACCGGTTCGTTGCCGATCTGGGTGAAGGCGTCGAACTGCTCTGGACCCCGGCGGTGGATGGCTCGGACATCCTAGGCATTCCAGCGCTGGAGGCCGCACCGCAGGCACCGCATATCTGGGTGTATCCACCGACGAAGGCGGCGGACGGGATACTGGTGAATCCGCTTTATCCGCCGGAGTACAAAGATTTCATTCTGGTGTTTCCCACAGACTCGGGTGTAAAACCGATTTACATCGTTGTCAGCTCTGCGAAAGGCACCGCTGAAGCGGGACATACCTATCACCCCGCTCCCGAAACGTCGGATATCACAGCCTTTCCCGATTTAAGAAGAGCAAAAAAGAAAACGCCGTTCAACGGTGGGCTCCGGGATCGCTGGATCAATGCAAAAGGCCGAATAATTTATGAGTGGGACTATTTACATGGCGAGCTTGAAGCCTACCGCGCAAGTGATGGCAGCCATTTAGGCTCTTACGACCACAGAACTGGTGAACAGATAGATCCACCCAAAAAAAACCGTAGTATTAAAAAATATTTATGAGGATTACATGGGACTCAAAGCCAGACTCGAATGGTACGACCAACAAACCGAACTGGGTGAGGGGGAGGAACTGTCGAAAGATTTTGGCGAGGACGGCTCATTAATGGAAGCATTAGGCCTACCGTCGAAAAGCTTCAATAACGGCGGATTTGATGTAAAAGCCGATTGGATCAAGACTCTCCAGCCCCACTTCCAGCATTCCATTCAATTTTCTTCTTACGACTATCAGGTATCGTTCGTTTACCGGGATCAATGGTAGATGGGACTGGAACTGAGATTGGAATGGAACGACACAGCAACCTTGGAGTTTCAGGGGGAAGAGTCGTCAAAAGACCTGGGTGGTGACGAGTCAGTGTTAAACGCCTTGGGGATTCCCGCCGCGGACAACATCAACAATGGCAGTTTCAACGTCGCTCAAAATTGGCTCGCCACCATTCAGCCGTATTTTCAACATCAAATCGATTTTGAGAGTTCACGACTATCAAATTTCGTTTGACTACGGCTAACAGCCCCGGAAGTATTAGCTCCATGCACTTTCTTTTAATTACCGGTTTTTTCCCTGACGAAGCCCAAGACGACTCCTTGCAATTCGAGCTGGATATCACAGGCAGAGAGATGAATGAAAAAGTGGCCCAGCTCATTGAATCCAAGCCCTTGGATGAGGTGGAACCCGGCGAGCTGTTGTTGACTCAGGATCAGGTAACCGCATTGGAAAACCTGCTCTACGTCAGTTTTCCAAAGGGCCTCGAATACTTCATGGGCACCTGCGCCACATACTGAATGAGTAATTCACAAACAAAGAAAAACCCCGACCAGTCACCTGATCGGGGTTTTCTTTTACCCGGTTTCCCGCTTAGTGCGAAACGCGGCTGGTTCCGCCAACGGTGGAAATCCGTACCCGCTCGCCAACGCGGAATACTTCATTCTCCTGAACCTGCTGCACATAGGCGCGCATGCTGCCGTCGTCTTCGCGGACGGTGATTTCCACGCCCTGGGTGCGGGTCAGGCCTTCTTCGGTGGCCGAGCCAAGCAGGCCGCCGGCCACTGCGCCGATGACCGCAGCCACAATGCTGCCCTTGCCGCCGCCGATAGCGCTGCCGCCGACGCCGCCGACCACTGCGCCTGCTGCGCCGCCGATCGGGGTCTTGGTGCCTTCGATTTTTACCGGTCGCAGGGATTCGATGGTGCCCATGCGAATCGTCTGCACACGACGCGCTTCGTCACGGGAGTAGGAGTCGCCAGTGAGGCTCGATTGGCAGCCGGTCAGCAACATCGCCATCGTCGAAAAAGAAGCAACCAGCAGAACAGACTTACGCATAGCATCAACTCCAAAAGAACATGTGTTCATTAAACCCCGTGGCCTGGCGCCTGTCACGACACCATCCGGATTAAATTGGCTTCCATTCAGGCCTGGTACAGATGCCCGCAAGCGTCCACTCAAGGTAGCGTCAAATCAGCGATCCTGCGCCATCCGCGTTTATCTCGCTCGGTAGACTGCTCAGGGTGCCAGTCGTTCCAGAATCCACTCGGTGCCCTGGAGGCGGTAGTTGAGGCGATCGTGCAGGCGGCTCGGACGGCCCTGCCAGAACTCGATGCGCTCGGGCAACAAGCGGTAACCACCCCAATGTTCCGGGCAGTGCGGCTGGCCGTCGCTGAAGCGTTGCTCGGTGGCCTTGAGCAAATCTTCCAGTTCGCCACGACCGTTGATGACTCGGCTCTGCGGCGAGGCCCAGGCGCCGAGGCGGCTGCCCAGCGGACGCACCTGATAATACGCGTCGGACTCTTGCGCCGTGACCTTGACCACCCGCCCTTCGATGCGCACCTGGCGCTCCAGGGTTGGCCAGAAGAAGGTCATGGCGGCAAACGGGTTGGCCGCCAGATGCTGGCCCTTGGCGCTGTCGTAGTTGGTGAAGAAGGTGAAGCCCTGCTCGTCCAGGCCCTTGAGCAACAAAATGCGGCAATGCGGACGACCGTCGGCATCGACCGTGGCCAAGGTCATGGCATTGGCTTCTACCGGCGCCTGCTCGGTTTTCACCGCATCGGCGAACCACTGGTGAAACAGCGCAAACGGCTCGGTCGGGGCTTGCGCCTCGGTCAAACCGTCACGGGTGTAGTCGCGACGCATATCGGCCAGAGCCTGGGTCATGGCGGATTCCTTTTCGTTAGCGGATCACTTCTTGGCGGCGTCGGCTGCGGCGACTTTCTTGTCGGTCGCGGCGGCTTTGGCTGGTGCAGTCTTTTTCGCTGGAGCCTTGGCCGGGGCCTTCTTCGCCGGAGCCTTGGCGGCGGTTTTCTTGGCTGGCGCCTTTTTCGCTGCCGGCACAGCGGCTTTTTTCGCCGCAGGCGCCGGGGTAACCGGTTTGGCCACTGGCTTGACGTCTTGCGCAGCAACCATCGTCACCGGCTTCGGCGCCGGCATGTTGTATTTGCTCAGCAGTGCAACCATGGTGTTCTGCGGAGTCACCAGCAGCTCGACACGACGGTTCAAGGCACGGCCTTCAACGCTGTCGTTGGCCGCACGCGGCGCTTCGGAACCCATGCCGCGCAGCATCAGGCGATCACGCTGCAAGCCGCTGAGGCGGAAGATCGCTGCCACCGATTGCGCACGTTCCTGACTCAGCTTGACGTTGGCCGGTGCGGCACCGCTGGTATCGCTGTGACCGAGCACCAGCACTGCGGTTTTCGGGTCGGCTTCAAGGATTTTCGCTACGCGAGTGAACGGGCCAAGGGTGACCGGCAGCAGCATCGCCGGGCGATCCGGGTTGAACGAGCCTTCGACAGGGGCTGTTACGACCAGCACGTTATCGCGACGCTCGAGTTGCAGATTGCTGTCCTTCACCGCTTCACGCAGACGTGGCTCGTAGTCGTCGAGCCAGGCTTGAGTGACCTTCGGATCCGGCATCGGCACGGCTTTGGCAGTTGGCTGGTCCTTGCCGCCGAACGGCCACCACCATTTGCCATTGGACTGCGCCTCGGCTTTGGCCACCTCGACCGGTTTGGCTTCAGGTTTGACCTCGGCTTTCAGATCAGCCTTGACCGCTTCATCGCTGGAACCGAACGGCCAGTACCACGGGTTGCTGCTTTCGGCCTTGGCCACTGGCGCAGTCGCCGCAGGTTTCAAAGGAGCCGGGACCGGAGCCGAATCTTTGGCCGCGACTTTGTCGGAAGAACCGAACGGCCACCAACTGCCGCCGTCCGCATCGTTTTTCGGAGTCTGTGCGCAACCGGTGATCGCTACACACAGGGCCAGGGCGAGGGTCTTTTTAGATGACATTGAAAATCCACAAAATGAAGTAATGAAAAATCAGAGCACTTTCGCCCGGATAAACAGCCGTTTTGAAACGAAAATCCCTTCGAGGTTCCGACCCTGGAACCTCTGTTGAAGCTTTACAGACAAGTGGCAAGCACCCGCGCCAGCTTTTGCGCGCGCGGATCCATCAAAACGTAAGGCCCCAAGGTATTTGTCACGAAACCGAAAGCCACATCGTGCTCCGGATCAGCAAAACCGATCGAGCCGCCCGCGCCCGGATGGCCGAACGCGCGTGGGCCGAGGCCGTAGGTGGCGTTGGGCACGTCCGGTTGATCGAGCATGCAGCCGAGGCCGAAGCGGGTGCGCGTGAGCAAAGTCTTGTCATCGCCAAGGCTGTGCTCGCGGGTCAGCTCTTCGAGCATTTCGCTCTCGAGCAGGCTGCCGTCCAGCAGGCCGGCATAGAACCCGGCGAGACTGCGCGCGTTGCCGTGGCCGTTGGCCGCCGGTTGCTGCATGCGGCGCCATTCCGGCTTGTTGGTGCTGGTCAGCACTGAGGGCGGATTGGTGAAGGCACGGGTGGTCATGGCCGTCGGCTCGCGCATGGTCACTTGCAGCAGGCGCTGCGCCGCAGCGTCGCCGGCGTTGCCCTTGCCACGGGCGATGTGCGCCACGCGATGAAACTCTTCGTCGGCCAAGCCCACGTGGAAATCCAGGCCCAACGGTTTGGCGACCCGAGCGACGATCGACTCGCCCGGCCCACGCCCGTCAGCGCGGCGCAGCAATTCGCCGACCAGCCAGCCGTAGGTGATCGCGGCATAACCGTGACCGGTGCCCGGAGTCCACCATGGCGCTTCGGCCGCGAGGGCGTCGACCATGGTTTGCCAGTCGTAAAGGGCTTCAGGCGCGAGTAGTTCGCGCAGCGCCGGCAGGCCGGCCTGATGGCAAAGCAATTGGCGCAGGGTGACGGATTCTTTGCCGGCGGCGGCGAATTCCGGCCAGTAGCGGGCAACCGGGGCATCGAGTTGCAACTTGCCTTCGGCCACCAGTTGCAGCGCGGTAACGGCGGTGAAGGTCTTGGTGCAGGAGAACAGGTTGGCGATGGTGTCGCTGTGCCAGGCTTCGCTGCCGTCCTTGTCGGCGGTACCGGACCAGAGGTCGAGGACGGTTTCTCCACCGACCTTGATGCACAGGGCTGCGCCGCGTTCCTGGGGATCGTCGAACAGTGCGGCGAAAGCCTCGCGCACCGCTTCGAATTGAAGCTCGTAATGTCCCTGAATCTGCACCCGCAACTCCCCCGCGAAAACGCTCTACAAAGTGGCCCGCATTGTTCCAGCCCTTGAGGGATTTGGGAACAGGCGCGGGCCAGACGGTTGATCGGCAATTTATGGTGATCCCTTCGCGAGCAGGCTCGCTCCCACAGGGGATCTGCGCTGCTGTTGATATCCAGTGTGGGAGCGAGCCTGCTCGCGAAGAACGATAACGCGGTCTGAAACCTAGTGACCATTCCCCGAATGCCCACCCGCCTGTGCAGCCCCTGGCGCTTTGCCAGCCTCGGCCTTGCGCCCGCCTTCCACTTCCGCCGCCGGGGTTTTCTGCGCCTCCTTGCCCAACTGCTCCAGCGCCTGCAGATTGCTTTTACGCACCGCCTCGACAAAACCCTGATACGGCAGGTCTGTAACCCCGACCAGGCCGAAATGGCCGTTCTCGCCGTCGAGCAAGCGCCCGGTCACCGGTTGGTCGAGATACTGGAACCAGTGCACGCCGACAATCGACGGTTCGCTCAGCGCCTGTTTGAGGAAGTTGGCATAAGCCGGACCGCGATCTTCTTCCTTGGCCAATTGCGTCACGCCGCCCCAGAACGGGCCCCGGTCGGCCGAGCCGAAGTTGAATTCAGTGATCAGCACCGGTTTGTCCAGCGCTGCCAGCGCGGCGAAGTCGTAGCCGTCCTGCGGCTTGAGCGTGTACATGTTGAAGCTCAACACATCGCAGTACTGCGCGCAGGACGCCACGGCTTCAGGCGTACTGGTGGCGAAGCGACCGCCCAGGAGCATCTGGTTCGGCGCGTGCCATTTCAGCGAATCGGAAATGGTCTTGAAATAGGTATCGGCGAAGACCTTCTGGAAGTATTTGAAATCCGCTTCGATCTCCGGATGCTCCGGGTTCGGCAGTGGCGGCACGAAGCCCGGATCTTCCATCAACTCCCACGCCGGCAATTCGATGCCCCAGGCTTTGGACAGCCCGGCCTGATTGCGGTATTTGTCGCGCAATTGCTTGAGAAAGGCGCGTTTGGCCGGCACGTCGGTGGTCATTTTCAACGTGCCGTAGGCCAGCGCGTAGCGAGCCTTTGGATCGTCGCCAGGGCCAGCCCAGGCCAGTTCGTTGTCGGCGTAATAACCGATCAGCCACGGATCGTCACGGTGATCGCGGGCGGCAATGGCCACGGCACGCTCGGTGGCCATGGCGAAACGCGGATCGAACGGATCCGGCATGCCGCCCCACCAATCGCTGCCGGTGCTGATGCTGGTGTAATCGCCGACGATCGACAGCGGCAAGGTGTACGGTACGCGCTCAGCATCCGCCAGCGACGGCGCGCTCCAGTTGCCCACTGTGTTGAAGCCCCAGGCTTGCAGCCGATCGAGGGTGTGCCGGGTCCAGCGTTCTTCATCAATAGTGGCTTTGCACGGAGCGGTTTCCTCGCTGGACGCTTGCACCGCATCGGTCTGCGCCGCTTCGGCAATACCCGATTTTGGCTCGGCAGGCACCGCTGCGGTTTCAGCGGCCTGCACCGAGCTGGCCTCAGCCGCGCCCGCCTTCGCCGCTTCGGCAATCCCGGCCTTGTTGTCGCTGTCTGCCTTGCACGGTTCGCCGTACAGGCGTTGCAGATTGGCGCCATAGAAGTCGTACCAGCGGCCGTTGCCGTAGCCACGCCCCTGGTCGGCGCCATTGCCGCCACGGTTGTCACCCTCGCCAAAATGCGCGGCCAGCGGGTCGTCGTTCTTCGGCAACGATTCGAACATGTACTCACGACCAGCCACGTAGGTCTGGTTGACTTGCGGACTGACGGTGTTGACGCCCAGCGAATAGAACGGGTGGCCTTCAGGGGTCACCAGATACCAGCGGCCGTCACGTTTTTCCGTGCGGAAGAAACCGCTGGCCTTGAACGCCGGGCCCTGGTTCCAGCCGCCGAACTTGTCCAGCGAAGCCTTTTCACGCTCGGCCAGCCATGTATTCAGCTGTTGCTGCTCTTTGCCATCGGCGCTTTTCAGTTGCTCGTCGCTGCTGACTTTTTCCGGCCATTTACTGCGGGTTGACTGCCCGTATGCGTCGACCAGATTACCGTACACCGCGCGCGTCACCGACTCGCCGTCCTGCACGCCGAAACGCTCGAGCAACAGGCTCTGCGCAACTTTCGGCTGATCCATCGACAGACTCACCGAGACCACCTGGCTGCGGTCGATCTCGCCGGTGCTACTGGCCAGCAGGATGCGTTGGCCATCGACGGTCATCGGCATCGGCGGCCCGGCTTTCATGCCCTGGCTCAGCGGCGTCGAAGCCACCAGCGGCACCAGCAAGGTCTGCGCGGGGCCGGCCGGCAGATCGACGCGGCTGACCAGAGTGCGGCCATCGTTGCTCTGGATCTGCACATAAACCGTCACCGCCCAGTTCATCGCACTCTGCAGACGCAGAGTCATCATGCCGGACTGCGACCAGTCCCAGGCGCCGGTCTGTGGGGTCAGGCGCAAGGTCGGCCGGGCGACCGGGTTGAACGTCACCCGGCGCAGCACTTCGCCTTCCGCGGTCTGTTCGGCATTGGCCTGGGGCAGGTCGGCGTTTTCCGTGGCGACCTTGACCACGTCGGCCGGGCGCACAAAGTTGAACAGCGTCTGCTGACCGGCGGGCGCGGCCAGCAACGGCGCGGCAAAGAACATGGCGAAAACAGCGGGCAACGAACGGCGGATCATAAGAACGGAGTTCTCCCTAACGACCAGTCAAGGCCAATGGAAAAGCGGTGGCAGAGAGATAGACAACGCGGCGGGCCAATCGGCCCACCCGTGTCTCAGGATATTTCACGACGGAAAGGAGGCAACGCATTGAGGATCGCCTTGCCGTAGCGCTGGGTGACCAGACGCCGGTCGAGCAAGGTGATGGTGCCGCGGTCTTCTTCGGTGCGCAGCAGACGCCCGCAGGCCTGAACCAGTTTCAGCGAGGCATCGGGCACTGAGATTTCCATGAACGGATTGCCGCCACGCGCCTCAATCCACTCCGACAACGCGGCCTCGACCGGATCATCGGGCACCGAGAACGGAATCTTGGCAATCACCACGTGCTCACAGTAGGCACCCGGCAAATCGACACCCTCGGCAAAACTGGCAAGGCCGAACAGCACGCTGGAATCACCGCCATCGACCCGCGCCTTGTGCTTGTTGAGGGTTTCCTGTTTCGACAGATTGCCCTGAATGAACACTTGCTTGCGCCAGTCGCGGTCGAGACCGTCGAACACGTCCTGCATTTGCTTGCGCGAGGAGAACAGCACCAGCGTGCCACGCGACCCTTCGACCAGGTCCGGCAGTTCGCGAATGATCGCCGCCGTGTGGGCGGCGGCATCGCGCGGGTCGGCCTTCAGATCCGGCACGCGCAGCACGCCGGCATCGGCATGATGGAACGGGCTCGGCACCACCGCCGTGACAGCTTTTTTCGGCAGACCGGCGCGCATGCGGAAACGGTCGAAAGTGCCCAGCGCCGTCAGCGTCGCCGAGGTCACCAGGCAGCCGTAAGCGACATTCCACAAACTGCGACGCAAGGTTTCCGCCGCCAGAATCGGGCTGGCGTTGACCTCGATGTCGAACAGCGAACCGCTTTCGGCCAGGGTCAGCCAGCGGGCCATGGGCGGGCTGTCTTCCGGGTCTTCGGCGGTGAACGCGGTCCACAATTCCCAGTTGCCGGAAGCGCGGGACAGCAGGCTGCCGAACAGCGGATACCATTCTTCGGCCTGATTGCTGGCGATGCCGATATTCACCTCACCGTCCATGCCTTCCTTGAGCAGGTCGGTCAGGCGCTGGAACAGGTCGTTAAGGCGCGAATAGCCTTTTTTCAGCTCGATGCCCATCTCGCGCATGTCCTCGGGAATCACCCCGCCGACAAAGCGATGACGCGGTCGCTCGCGGCCTTCGACGTCTTCGCCGGGTTTGAAATCGGCGATCTGCTCGCAGGCGGTGAACATGAACTGCTGTTGGGTCTTGATCTCCCGCGCCAGCTCGGGCACCTGCTCGATCAGCTTGCCGAGATCGCCCGGCAACGGATGCTGGGCCAGCAGCTTGGTGAGGTTCTTGGCGGTGGTTTCCAGCCAGTCGGCGGTGGAGCGCAGGCGCGTGTAATGAGCGAAGTGGCCGATGGCCTTGTCCGGCAAATGGTGACCTTCGTCGAACACGTAAATGGTGTCGCGCGGGTCCGGCAGCACGGCGCCGCCGCCCAGTGCCAGATCCGCCAGGACCATGTCGTGGTTGGTGACGATCACATCGACCTTGCCCATGCCTTCGCGAGCTTTGTAGAAGGCGCACTGGCCGAAGTTCGGGCAATGACGGTTGGTGCACTGGCTGTGATCGGTGGTCAGGCGCGCCCAGTCGGCGTCTTCCAGCGCGTTAGGCCAGCTGTCGCGGTCGCCGTCCCATTTATTGCCGGCGAGCTTTTCGATCATGCTGGTGAACAGCTTCTGACTGGCCTCGTCGACTTCGATCTTGAAGCCTTCTTCCTCGAACAACTGCGCGGTGGCGGTTTGCGCGTGGCCTTCCTGCAACAGCATGTCGAGCTTGGACAGACACATGTAGCGGCCACGGCCCTTGGCCAGGGCGAAGCTGAAATTCAGCCCGCTGTTGCGCATCAGGTCAGGCAGATCCTTGTAGACGATCTGCTCTTGCAGGGCGACGGTCGCGGTGGCGATCACCAGACGCTTGCCGGCAAGTTTCGCCGTAGGGATCGCCGCCAGGCTGTAGGCCACGGTCTTGCCGGTACCGGTGCCGGCTTCCACCGCGACGATCGCGGGGTCGCCACTGCGCCGGCCTTCGTCATCGGTGTCGATATCCCCGAGGACCTTGGCGATTTCGGCGATCATCAGGCGCTGGCCGTAACGCGGCTTGAGGCTCTTGGCCTCTAGAAAACGCGAATAAGCGCCCTGGATCGTGGTTTTGAGTTCAGTGCTGATCATTGAGTGTCGGGCGCTGGAAACGCTGGATAAATTTTCAGTAGTTTGGTTCGGCGGCTATCATACCTGCCTAATCGATCCTGCGCAGAACGGAGTGCCCGAATGACACCTTTTAGCCTCGTTTACCCCCTGCATGTCCTTGCCGCTTTGGTGTGGGTCGGCGGTATGTTTTTCGCCTGGATGGTCTTGCGCCCCGCGGTTGTGAAGGCTCTGGACGGCCCCGCTCGCCTGACCCTGTGGGTGGAAGTATTTCAAGGTTTTTTCCGTTGGGTCTGGGTCGCCGTGACCCTGTTGCCGATCAGCGGCGTGGGCATGTTGCATCTACAGCAGGTCGGCTTCGAAACCGCGCCGAAGTATGTGCAGGTGATGATCGGTTTGTATGTGGTGATGACGGCGCTGTTCATCCGCATTCAGGGGCTGATGCTGCCGGAGTTGCGCAAGGCGGTTGAGGCGAAGGATTGGCCGGCGGGTGCGGCGGTGCTGGGGCGGATTCGCCGGGTGGTGGGGCTTAATCTGCTGGTCGGGTTGGTGCTGGTGGCGGTGGCGGCGGCGAGACCGATGCTCTGAATCGCACTCTTGTTCTGCTGTGAACACAGTTGTGGCGAGGGGATTTATCCCCGCTGGGTGGGGGGGGGGGGCGCCCGGCACAAAAAAAAAAAACGCCCGGCCGAGCCCCCCACCCCGCGGGCGGGACCACAAAAACAAAACAA